>JAFWFL010000123.1 GCA_017515595.1 Coriobacteriales bacterium | reverse complement strand
TGTAACAAGGGACGCGCCTTTTGTTAAAATGTAAAAAAAGGCGCGTCCCTTGTTACATTAAAGAACTCCGCTTATACACAGCGTGTACAAGCGGAGTTCCCAATAACTAGATCAGAAAACTATGTCTTAAAGAAGACTTAGAACTTGCGGGCAGTGAGGTTACCGCTGCGGATGGCAAGACCAATGTTCCACGGGCTGGCAGCGTCGCCAATGGTGTAGACCTCATACTTGTCGGCAAGTGCGTCGGCAAGCTCGGTGTTGGGAACCATGTCGTAAATCTCAACAACGGAGTCGCACGGCAGAACCTTCTGTACGCCCCACTTCATGGTGATGGCAAGGCCTTCCTCAGAAAGACCGTCAACGGTGCAGTCGTTCCAAATCTTGGTGCCCTGTGAGGTGATCTGCGGGATAACATAGGTGCGTACCCACATGGACTGCTCTTTGCCAACTTCGCTTGCAGGATCAGCATGAACAATCTGAACCTTCTTGCCCTGGGCCTGGAGCCAAAGGGTTGCGTCAATGGCCTGTGCGCCGGCGCCGAGGATGATGACGCGCTCGCCAAGGTCGGCGGTTGCGATCTCGTCGAACGGGATTGCGCCTTCAAGCTTGCTCTCACGCTTGCCACCGGTTGCAATGATAACAACATCGGGCTCTTCGGCTGCGATGATCTCAGGAGTTGCCTCGGTACCGGTTACAACGTTAACGCCATATACTTCCTGCTGATGTGCGAGGTAATCGATGAGGTCGCCAAGGCGCTCGTGCTCGCCCTTGAATGCATGAGCGGTGCGGACAAGACCGCCAACCTGGGCGTCCTTCTCAAAGAGGGTAACGGTGTGGCCGCGCATAGCAGCAACACGTGCAGCCTCGAGACCGGCAGGACCGGCACCAACAACAACAACCTTCTTGGGTGTCTCGGCAGGAATGTACTCATAACCCTCGGGCATTTGATCGGTGAAGGCAAGCTGGGTCCTGGCGTTAACACGGCAGTACTCTGCGCCACCGTCGCGGGTGTAAAGTGCGTTGCCGCCCTTGTTGTGGCAATGCAGGCAGTGGCAGCAAGGAGCGATCTCGTCGCGGAGACCGGCCTGGAGCTTGTTGGGAAGCTCGGGGTCAACGGTGAGAGCACGGGTCATCATGAAGTAGTCGATCTTGCCATCAACAACAGCGTTGGTAAGCAGGTCGGGAGCAAGGCGGGCATCCATGCAGCCGGCGGCAGAAACCGGGATGCTGAGGTTCTTCTTGAACTCAGCAGCGCACTTGAGAAGCATAGCGGTGCCGGAGTACTCGCTCTGTACCATGCCGCCAAAGTGCTGTGAGAAGTCAAAGCGGGTACCAAAGCCGGTAACACCTTCGCACTTGTAACCAGAGAACATAAGATCCGGAGCGAACTGCGAAACATGCTTGCCCGGTACGGAGAGACGGAGGTAAATGGTGTCAGCGCCGGCAGCCTCAAATGCCTTGGCGTTTGCAACGCTGTCCTCAATGGTGATGTAAGCGTCGTTGTCGCCGATGAGTGAGTCGCAGTCCTCAACGCCGTCCATAAGAACCTGGATGGTGATGCCGGGGCAGGCGGCCTTGATCTTCTGGATTAACTCGCAGGTAAAGCGGGTGCGGTTCTCAACGCTCTGGGGACCATACTCGTCCTCACGCTTGTTGAAGCGTGCAGAAAGGAGGTTCTTGATCCACTGAGTTGCGGAGGAGTGAATCTCGATGAGGTCAAAACCGGCCTTCTGATACTCTTGGCAAAGCTCAACTGCCATATCCTGGCCCTGTGCAAACAATTCCTTGGTTGCCTCATTGAGGTCGCCAACGCTCGGGTTAGCAAGCTGGATGCCGGCATATGCGCCATGCTTGTGGATGCGCTCGCAGAGAGGAGCAAGGAGCTCATGAACAGGAGCTTCCTGGGTGAAGAGCCAACCGTTATGATAGGCTTCGCCTTCCTTGATACCATAGCTTACAAACCAGCTGATAGCGGTCTCCATAAAGACGGCTGCAGCGCCACCCTTTGCGAAGTTCTCATAGTAGGTAAGGAAGCCCTCGTTGAGAACGTGGGTCTCGTTAACTTCATTGCGGAAGAGGGTGTCGGAACCGGCAGGGCTCTTAACAAAACGGTTACGGAAGGTGAGGTCGCCAACCTGAAGCGGCTCAAAAAGCGGAGCTACGTCAACGGTATAGCTGGTGTAATCCTCATCCTGGGGGTTGAGAGCTGCAGCCTCTGCTGCAACAGCAGGAGTTGCCTGTGATGCCATATGAAGAGCTGCGATGCCGCCACCGGCGATTGCTGCGGTCTCAATAAGCTCACGACGTGTCATAGTTGCTTGTGACATAAAAACTTCCTCTCCACGACTTGCTGACTAAACTAAATACGGAAAAAGAGCGGGGGACCGGCACTCTCGAAAGGGGTAGTTAAGTGCCTTTGTTCCGCTCTTTTTCCATCATAGCAATATTTTTAAAGGGTAGCAAGCCCATTCACGGACTTGCACCTCTTAAAAATCAAATTATATTCTATTTAGCCTGTGCAAGTACATTGGGCATAGCAACCTTAAAGCTATGCAGAGTGTTAGATGCACCGTAAGCTTTCTTGGATTCCCTGCTTGCGCGGAGGGAGTGGAGAGAGTATAAACAAACAGGGAATCCAAAAGGGTACTGGGAAGACAATGACCAGACACTGTTTCCCTAAGCTGAATCCTTTTGGGCATGCAGCTTACAGTTGCATAAGCTTAGCCGTTTAGTGGGCGGTTTAGAGACAAGAAATATGTGGTCTTTTATTTGTGTCTTCAATGACATAAAATATGGCATTGCGCAGTACAGCAATATTGGTTAGAAAAAGCGCATCGCGCTTTTGGGGTGAATGAGGTCGAGAGTGCAACAACAAACTGCCATGTCAGTAGTTAAAAAAGGCGTCCGCAGCATAGGTTTTCCTTTATTGGGCATGGCTTGTTTTTGGGCATTCATGCGCTATCAAAACTTCTTTATGATCCTGTATCCGCGTAATCAAATTATGAATTTTGGATCGATTTCTTTACCGCTCCAGACGCCGTTTTTAATTGCACTATTTCTCCTCATTTTTATCGGAATCAATCTTTGGTTTAAAATCGAAGACTTTTTGGATCATGAGAGGATTATTTCTACACTCTTATCGTTCATAGGTTCAGCGGGAGTAATCCTTGCAATAGCAATGCGCAACGGGTTCTTTGAGCAATCGAGTGGGTCGTGGTATATCTGCGAATGGGCATCTGCTTTTATGGTTGCTTTTGGGTACCTGTTGGCACTGCTTATGTGGGCAAATTTCTTCTCCAAGAAATTTGGCGCCCAGGAGATCATTGTTATTGCGGCATCGTATGTGCTCAGCTTGTTAATGTTCCAAACCACCGGTTATGCCGAAACTATATGGGAAGTTGCCATAACGGCTCTCGTACCGTTTGGATCAGCAATATGCTGGTTTTTTGCTGAGACACCCGCTTCTGACAACTCTGCGTCTTCCAAGCGCTCATTAAGCCTGCGCCTGCTTGCCAACCCTACGCTGTTGCTGTTCATTGCATTCCTTTTGACCGGCAGCATTATTCGCGGCGTCTTTGATATTATTGGTCCGTCTCCATCTATACGTCACACGTTATCAATCCCCATAGCCTGCAGCCTGCTGGCTATTTGCTGCATTTATGTTTTTATAAATCGCAATAATAAAGATGTGGGTACCCCTTCTTTGGTCCTTGGTTGCTGGATTGGCTTCTCGGTCCTTTTTATATTTGGCGTATTTTTGCTTTATACACAGGACTTTATAGATCTGGGCGGGAGCACTGCCGTCATTGCGAGATCAATGCTCGGCCTGCTCTTTTGGATGCTTTTGTGCGATTATGCTTACCGCAGCGATGTTCCTTATGTGCCCTTGTTCCTTATTTGTGAAGCTATTGTTGAGGGATTATCCTGGCTCACAAGCTATGTGATTGTTCCGCTCTTGGCAACAGGATATCTGGGTAATGGAGCCGCCTCTCCCCATACGCTTGTGCTGATCTCAATCTTTGGCTTGGTGGCAATTATTACCGTAGCGTGCGGTATGATCATGGTATTTGTGGGCCGCCATAATATGTCCATCCCCGCAAATGACTGGATACCCTCAGGCAGCCAGCACACCACGCAGCCAGTGCCCCCCGCACCGGAGACAACGCCAAGTACCGCCGTCTCTGACGAGAACCGCATTGAGAATGCGCTTATTGATCTCTATAACCTCACGCCGCGCGAAGCCACTGTTGCGGCAACCTATGCGAGAGGTTTTAGTCTCGCAAAGGTATCAGAGGCTCTTGGCATTACCACCGCCGCAGCTCAAAGCCAAATCAAATCTGCATATCGCAAGCTTGGCATCCACACCAAAGACCAGCTCATAGAGATCACTAACTCACTTAAAGATTAAAATCAACAATCTCACCCGAATTGTTGATTGACGTATTACAAGGTTGGCGTTTATGCTTAGCAATACTTGTGATCTCTATTCTTCTTGAGGAGCTTTTATGGCAAAGCATGTCAACCGTCGTACATTTTTATATCTTGCATCAGTTGCCTGCCTGGCTGCTTTGAGCGGTTGCAGCCAGAATGATGCCTCGGATACTACGGCTCAAACTGGTGCAGACCTCTCGCGGCAGATTAGTGTTGGTACGCTCGCTACCGAGGACATTCTGCCGTTTTGGGTAGCCGAGTCTGAGGATCTGTTCGCGCAAAACGGCCTGAACGTAAGCATTGTCCCCTTCCAATCTGCAACCGAGCTCATTGCCGGCGTATCTTCAGGCGAAGTAGATATCGCAATGACAGACATTATGGTCACAGCCGGTATGTTTGCGGGCGGAGTCGATGTAAAGATGATTTGGGTCACACTGGGTACTGACGCAAGCCAGGGCCGTTTTGGCATCATGGCGGGACCGCAGAGCGAAGTTCAGGAACTCAAAGACCTTGCAGGAGTTCCCATTGGAGTAGGCAGCAATACCATTCTTGAATATGTTATGGACAAGCTTATGGAAGCCGCCGGCATCCCTGCAAACGAGATTATTGTCGAAGAACTGCAAAAACTGCCGGTACGCTACCAAGCCATGCTGTCAGGAGACGTGGCCGCCGCCGCACTCCCCGGAACCCTTCTTGCACTGGGCGAAGCCAACGGATGTAAGCTCATTGCTGACGACACTACCGGCGACAACATTTCGCAATCAGTCATGATCGCCCGTAACAAATACGCTCAGGATGAAACCGGCCAAAAGCAAATTGCCGCATTACAGGAGATTTGGGACAGAGCAGCAGATTTAATAAATACCGAACCCGAGAAGTACCGCGCTGTTCTCATAGAGCATGCCAACCTCCCCCAGGAAATTGCCGAAACATACCCCATCAGCACATATCCCAAAGCACAGCTGCCAACTTCTGTAATGGTTGACCCCGTGCTTGCATGGATGGAGCAAAAAGGCTATCTCGCCAAACCGCTTGAATATCATGAATCTGACGGCACCTTCTCGGCCAAGTAAATGAGTACACAAAACCCGGGGGCATGCGTAGAATTTGCCCATGCAAGCGTTACCTATACAAGCGGATCTGAGCATGTCTCGGCATGCCATGATGTGAGTTTGTCTATTGGCGCCGGAGAATCTGTTGCGCTGATTGGACCCTCCGGGTGCGGAAAGTCCACCACCTTACATATGGCAGCGGGACTTTTGGCTCCCACAGAAGGCAACGTGCTTATAAATGGCTCCGCAATTGAGAAGCCCCGGCAAACCACGGCTTTTATCCCCCAGGATTTGGGACTTTTGCCCTGGAAAACGGTATTGCAGAATGCAAGTCTGGGCCTCATTGTACAAAAGATACCCAAACATGAAGCCACAGAGCGCGCTCGGGCGGCGCTTGCACAGGTAGACCTTGCGGGTTTTGAACATGCGTATCCCAAAGAGCTCTCTGGCGGCATGCGCCAGAGACTTGCTTTGGCACGAGCGCTTGCCGCAGATGCTGATCTTTTGCTAATGGACGAGCCCCTCTCGGCCATTGACTCCCTTTTGCGTGAGTCTTTACAAGACACCCTTCTTGAACTGTGGCAGCAACGCAAGCATACCCAAATGCTTGTGACGCACTCTATAGAAGAAGCGGTTTATTTGGGCGAGCGCATTGTGGTCTTTAGTCCGCGTCCGGGAACCGTTGTTGCAGATATTCAGAACCCCCTCATGGGGACCGAGACTTGGCGCGACTCCCCTCAATTCGCTCAAAAGTGTCTTGAGGTACGCTATGCGCTTACAGCAGGCGCTTGCGATACTCTTAGGAAGGAGGGTAAATGAAATCCTCGCTTCTCCGTAAAATCGCAGGTTATGCTTTTGCCATCGTTTTTATTGTGGCCGGTTGGTGGATTACTGCCCTCGCAGTAGATTCTCCCGCACTTCCCACGCCCATAGCTGCAGTTGAGGTACTTACCGCAAACGTTGATGCCCTTGTGCCCTACTTTTTGACAAGCGCCTGGCGCGTAGTTGTTTCGCTCCTTATTGGCACTTTGCTTGCTGTCCCGCTTGCACAAGCGTTTACCAGGTCCCCTGTGCTCGATACCCTGTTTGCGCCTGTTGTATACCTTTTGTATCCCATTCCCAAAGTTGTACTTCTCCCCGTGCTTCTTGCACTTTTTGGCCTTGCAGATGCACCTAAAATTGTACTTATTTCTCTGACGGTATTCTTCCAGGTACTGGTCGCTGTTCGCGATGCCGTGCGATCTGTGCCTCAAAGCGCACTTCTTGCCATACGCTCTTTAGGCGGCTCTCCCTGGGATGAATACAAGCACGTTATTGTACCTGCTACGTTGCCGGCCGTATTTACTTCACTCCGCATTGGCGTAGGCACCGCAATCGCTGTGCTTTTTATTGCCGAGGCAATGGCAGGCTCAACGGGACTTGGCTATTACATTATGCAATCATGGTCCATGGTCAACTTCCCCCGCATGTTTGCCGGCATTATTGCCATGGCGCTGCTGGGTATTGTACTTTATGCGATATTTGACATTATCGAACGATCCCTCACCTCATGGCGTTGAGCTACTGTAGTACCGCATCTGCGGCGTCAACGCTATGCTTACGTAGCGTTTAGTACGCTACGCACAGCGTTTCCTTGCATCTGCGGCACTACAGTAGCTCAAAAGTCTTATGTAGCCTGCGACCTTTGTCGGACGTCTTTGATTGAGAAATCGTAGACCAAATGGGCAAGGTCAAAGGCACTGGTTTTGCCCGGACATGAGAGCCAGCGCGATATCATGTAGAGTGTTCCGGCAAGAGTGTATTCCAACAGCAAATCAATCTCTTCTTCAGCAAGTTTGCTGTCTGCACTTATAACATACTCGCGCCAAAGCGGCTTTAAAGCATTTTTTAGCTGGGAAATAAACGCGGGGTCCCCCCGGTCGCTCAAAAGCACCGAGATAAAGCGCTTGTTCTTCTCGTAATACAGCACCACATCTTTACAGGCGGCTATACAATTGAGTTTACTCGCGTCTTTTTTCAGGCGCTTCATGCAGGTTTCTACGCAGTCTGTCATGCCTGCGAGCAGGGCATCTTCTATGCTTTGAAGCATCTCAATAAGGCTCTCGTAATGTAAATAAAAGGTGCCTCGGTTATACCCCGCAAGATCAGAAACCTGTGCAACGGTTATTTTTTGAAAAGGCATTTTTACATAGAGCTGCCAAAATGCTTCTTCGAGATCAGCTTTTGTTTGATTCACGGAGTCGGGATGCCTTTTCATTTCCTGTTATGCCTTTGCTTGTACTGTGTTCGTGGTATATTACCAGTTAAACACCTGCCCCACAGGGTCTCTTATCACGAGATCTGCCCTTGCGTCCGCATGAGTTGATGACATGTTTGCCACAACCAGCTTGTCACCGTTAAAGTAGTCAATGAAGCCGGCTGCGGGCCAAACGGCAAGCGATGTACCTGCAATAACAAGAACATCAGCACGAGATATCACCTTAATGGCCGCTTCTATGGTAGCTTCATCAAGCGGTTCTTCATAGAGCACAACATCAGGCTTAATCACGCCGCCGCATTCCGGGCAATACGGAATATTTACCTTTGGTTGTTTGCCGCTTTGAGAAGAATGCGCATCGCAGAGCTCAAGTACATGATCCAAATCAAAGCTCTTGCCGCATGACAGGCAGTGGTTGCGGTGAACTGACCCGTGGAGCTCTAAAACGCGCTTTGAACCGGCAGCCTGGTGCAAACCGTCAATATTCTGGGTAACCACGGCAGCAAGATGTCCTGAAGCTTCGAGCTCGGCAAGCTTGCGGTGGCATGCATTGGGTTGGGCATCAGCAAAAATCATGCGTGTGCGGTAAAACGTCCAGAATTCCTGCGGGTGGGCAACAAAAAACGAGTGGGATACTACTTCTTCAGGTGCATAGCCCACACCGCTTTGGGTGTGGTAAAGCCCGTTAGAACTGCGAAAATCAGGAATACCGCTCTCGGTAGATACACCTGCTCCGCCAAAAAATACCGCTGAATGCGCATGGTCGAGAAGCTCTCGTAACTCAAGTACCTGAGGATTTACCACTTCGTTGTTTTGTATTGCCATGGCACACACTCCCTCCTGGGGCACTGCACGAGTAATATGTGCCAATAGTATAAACTCATTTGCTCCATGGTGTAAGGAAAATAAGACAGCCGGCAGAACCCTGTCTTATTTTCGCGCTTTTATTTTGTACTTGTTTGCGAGTTGCTTTGACAATCATAACGTGGTATAAGCTCTTACTGTAACGCGCAGGTAAGGAGATTTATATGGAGTCCCTGTTCAGAAAATACCGGCCTCAGACATTTGAGAGCATGGTAGGACAAAAGCACATTGTCTCGACGCTTCAAAACGCCCTTAATGAAGGACGGCCTGCCCACGCGTATTTGTTTAGCGGGCCGCGTGGCACCGGTAAAACCACCACAGCGCGTCTCCTTGCAAAAGCGCTGCTCTGCGAACACGGGCCTTGTGCCAGCCCTGACGGCACCTGTGAACAGTGTCTGGAGATTGCCGAGGGGCTCCACCCTGATGTCTATGAACTCGATGCGGCATCGCGGACGGGCGTTGACAGTGTGCGCGAAGAAATTATTAACCGTGTGGATTTGGCTCCTACGCGGGGACGTAAAAAAGTCTATATCATCGACGAAGTCCATATGCTCACCGTTGCGGCATTTAACGCGCTGCTCAAGACCATAGAAGAGCCTCCCGAGCACGTGGTATTTGTGCTTTGCACCACAGACCCGCAAAAGGTTCCCGATACCATTCTTTCGCGCTGCCAGCGGCTCGAATTTCACAGCATTACAACGCAGGATATTGAAGAGCGTCTTCAGTATGTGTGCGAGCAGGAAGGCTTTAGTTACGAGCCAGAAGCCCTTGCCCTGATTGCAAAACATGCACAAGGCGGACTGCGCGACGCGCTTTCGCGGCTCGAGCAACTCTCGGTATACGGTTCAAAGCAGATCAGACTCGCCGACGCCCAGGCAGTGTTGGGTGAAGTCGCCAACGATGTTCTTGAAGGCATTGCACAAGCAGTTGCTTCTCGCGATATTGCCCGGTGCTTTGCAGCCGTTGCTGACCTCGTGAGCAGAGGGAGCGATATTACCCAGCTTACCCGCGACTTTACTGCCTATATACGCGATGTTTATGTGGCCTCTGTAGCAGGAGCTCAAGCATTTACTGACCGCCCGGACGCAGGGCAGCTGGTGCTTCTCGCCCGGGAAATGGGCGGGAGTGACCGCTTGGCATTCATCCTTGATATTCTTGGCAAACTGGGCATGGAGCTGAGGTCTTCTACTGACCAGCGGCTTTCGCTCGAAGTAGCTCTTACACGCATGGCCCGGCCCGAGGGCGATCTTACGCTCGAAGCCCTTGCAGCACGCATCGCTCAGCTGGAGACGCTTGTTGCGAGGCTTCAGCAGGGAGGTCTGCCTGTTCAGAGCCATCCTGCGCAAGCACAACCGCAACCCATGGCCGCTCAGCAACAACCACAAGCCACGCCGATGCAGCAACCACAGGTAATGCCCGCACAACCTCAGGCAGCACCGGTACAACAGCAGGTAGTATCTGCTCAACCTCAGCCCGTTCCTGTACGGCCGCAACCTCAGCCAATGCCTGCACCTGTACAACCTCAGCCCGTGGCGGCGCAACCTGCTCCTGTGGTAAGTCCACAGGTAGCGCCGGCACAAACGCCTGCTCCCGCTGCCAATAACCTGCAGCAATCACAGGAATTGTGGGATCGCCTCGTAAATGAAGTCACAAAAGCCCATGCGTCTACGGGCGGTTTGATTCGGCCAATGCTTGGCACCTTGAACAACAATGTTCTTACCATAGAAAACCATGGCGCAACGTTTGCCGCGCATATGATAACGCGGCCTCAGTCCATGAACGTATTACAACAAGCTGTTGCGCGCATATACGGGCCAGGAATCTCTCTTGTGTTCACCGGCTCCGGGTTTACTGATGCTCCCACAAAGTCTGCGCCTGCCGCAAAACCCTCTTCGGCGCAGCCTGCTCCGGCTCAGCAGGCCATACCAGCAACAACATTCAAGGCTGCGCAACCTACTCAACGTCCCGCTACTCAAACACCATCAATACCTGCACCGGTGGCAGTCCCGCAAGAACCGGTAGTGCCTCAAGAACCTCCTCAAACATCGCAGACTGTGAACAGTCCTTCTGAGGCTGCACGGGTTTCTCGGCCAAGTGAGCCGCAACCCCAGCCGCAATCTCAGCCAAAAGAACCGGTTGATCTCCCCTGGACTTCCCCGCGCAAAGAACCTCAAGTTGCCGAGAAGCCCACTGAAACGCCACCGGCTGTTAAAGCAGAACAAGCACAGCCTCCCAAACAGGAAACTCCCAAAAAGAGCTCTTCATCTCAGGGAACATCGCGTTCCGGCAAGCGCAAAAACCCCTACCCGTTGCCCTCGGTCATAGCCGCGAAAGCCGCAGAAGCCCGCAAGCAGGCAGAAGCAGGCAAAGCGGTCAACCCGATTGCATCTGCAGCACCCAAAAAGACTGCTCCCAAGCCTAAACCGGTTGCTCAGACCCCGGTTACGGCGCCTGTCAAACAAGAAGCAAGCGCTCCCATCTCGGCCTCAGTTCATGCGATTCCTCAATCTTCTGGCAAGCCCAGCCCTGCTCAGATACCAAATCCCCCATCACCGGAACCTCCGCAGTATGCCAGTAAGGAAGATGAAGTGCCGCTTGATCTCTATGATGCATACGACGAGTCTTATGATGACATTCCGCCTGAAGATGAACCTTATAATTGGTCAATCACTGGCTCCAACACCAACACTACTCCTTCGTCTGATGCCTCGGCAATCCATGGTCTTCTGAGTGACGCCTTTGGCCTTGGAGTAAAGATAACCAAAGAATAGCTTGTCACCGCTGCAAGTTATGACGGGTACTAGCATGAGAAGAGGCGAAAATCAAAAGATTTCTTAGCAAAAGCCCTGGATTTGACAACATTTCCATATTTGATCATGCTAGCGCCCGTCGTAACTTGCATTGGATGCGACAGCAATTTATGACACATGAGATCTTTGAGATAGGGAAGTGCTGAAGAATTGCTATTTCATTCGTGATTCGCTATGCAGGAAGACGTTTGTTGAGTAAAGTATAAGGGTTATATTTTGTTCCTATAACGTACCGCTGAGTTTTGGCGAATTGGGCGTTATATTTGAGAAAGGTTTTGCTATGGATATGCAGAAAATGCTCAAGCAGGCTCGCAAGATGCAGCAACAGCTTGCTGACGTGCAGGATGGCCTTAAGGACGTTATGGTTGAGGCTACCGCAGGCGGCGGCATGGTTAAGGCAGTTATGAACGGAGCCGGCGAGCTGCAGGAGATTCACATTGACCCGGCAGCTCTTGACCCCGAGGATGTCGAACTTTTGCAGGACATGATTGTTGCTGCCGTTAACGAGTGCGCAAACAGCGCAGCCGAGGTTGCAAACCAGCGTATGGGCGCCGTAACCGGCGGCATGAACATCCCCGGCTTGGGCGGACTCGGTTTCTAACGTGATTGACGCAACATTTACCAACCTGGTAGAGGAACTTACCCGCCTGCCTGGTATTGGTACCAAATCTGCTCAGCGCATAGCCTATCATATTCTGCGTACTGATGAAGCAACGGTGCGCAAGCTTGCTCATGCGCTCATCGAGGTCAAAACAACCGTACATTTTTGCCCGCGGTGTTTTAACTATGCCGTGGGTACTTATTGCGCTATCTGCAGCAATGAACGCCGCGATACTTCGCGCATATGCGTTGTTTCCGAGCCTCGCGATGTTGAGGCTATCGAGAAAACCGGCGTTTGGGACGGTCTTTACCATGTGTTAGGGGGCGTCCTGAGCCCTATGGACCACATAGGACCCAATGAGCTGCATATCCATGAGCTCATGGACCGCCTGGCATCAGAACCTGTTACTGAGGTGGTCATCGCCACAAACCCGGATATTGAGGGCGAGACTACAGCCGGCTACCTTGCGCGCATTATCAAACCGTTAGGCATACAGGTTTCCCGGCTTGCAAGCGGTCTGCCGGTAGGCGGAGACCTTGAATACGCAGATGAAGTAACTTTGGGCCGGGCAATAGAAGCCCGCCGACAAATGTAGTATACGGAAGGAGGCCTTATGGCTATAGATAAACGTAACATTGTGCTGGTAGGTATGCCCGCAGCAGGAAAATCAACCATGGGCGTCCTTCTCGCAAAAAAGATGCGCTACAACTTTATTGATACCGACATTACTATCCAGGTCAACCATGACGCCACGCTTGAGGAGCTTATTGCCGCACAGGGCAATGAAGCGCTTCTGAAAATGGAAGCCGAGGTGCTCGAAAGCATTGAACCGGCCCGTACCGTTATAGCTACCGGCGGCAGCGCATGTTATAGCGCCCATGCCATGGAGCACCTCAAAACAACGGGTCCCATTGTATACATCTATGCTGCATATGAAGACGTTGCCCGCCGTGTGGGCGATGTTAAAAAGCGCGGCGTCATTATGCCTAAAGGCTATACCTTTAAGGATCTCTTTCTCGAGCGTTCTGCCTTATATGAGCAGTATGCAGATGTTACCGTTGATACCACGGGTATCTCGGTTGCACGCTCTGTTGACCTAATCGCTGACGCTGTTTTGGAATGGCTCAATTCCTAACGCGGTCAAAGCATCATTACAGCAATATTTAAGTCTGCTTTCCAAATCTAATTGTAAAAAATTCTTTATATTTCTTACCCTGTGTTATCAGGCATTATGACTTTTGCTAACACTGTGTTAGTAGACTTCATTCATTTTGGCTGTAATGCTGTTACTATGAATAAACAGGCTTATTCCAAGCAATTTAAAGAGCTTGGCCAAAACATGAAGTATATTCGCAAGGCACGCGGTTTAACACAGGAGCAGGCAGCTGAGTTGGTTGAACTTGAGCGCGTTACGGTGGGCTATTATGAACAGGGCCGCCGGACGCCGCGTCTTGTCACTCTTTATACCTTTGCAAAAGCCTATAACGTAGATATCAGCGCGTTCTTCTCAAGAGACATACTTCTCGAAGAACTAAAAAAGAATCAAGAACAAAGCAAGGCCGAGAAGCCCTAGCCAGCCGGCACATATATCGCAACCAAAAGCAGGCGCGTGTTACATTCAAAATGTAACACGCGCCTGCTTGTTTAGCTGTACAGATGTTTAGTACCTGTTGTCGTAAATACGGGTCGACTTCTTCTCGGAACGCGGGAGGTCTCCTATGCCTACGGCCTTGGGAACTACCGTTACACCAATGCGGTTCTTAAAGGTCTCTACCACGGCTTCTTCCACGTCTTTGCGCACAAGCGGGTCATTTGAATTGCATTCAAAGTAGAGGGTCATGATGTCTTTGCCGTTGAGATGGTCAATCATAACCTGATATTCGCTGCTTACGCCGTCAACAGCAGCACAGACTTCTTCTACCTGTGCGGGGAACATGTTAACGCCCTTGACCTTAAACATGTCGTCGGTACGGCCAACAAGCTGGGTAATGCGGGTGTGCTTCATGCCGCACGGGCAGTCATCACCGGGAACAATGCTTGAGAGGTCATGGGTACGATACCTGATGAGCGGGGCGCCCTCTTTCTGGAGGGTGGTAATAACCATCTCGCCCACTTCGCCGTCGGGCAGGTTCTCGCCTGTCTTGGGATCAATGATCTCGATAAAAATAAAATCGTCCCAGCAGTGAATACCGGTGTTGTAGCTGCAGTTTACACCTACACCCGGTCCGTAAATCTCGGTCAGGCCGTAAATATCATAGAGTTCAACGCCCAACTCGTTTGCAATGCGCTGACGCATCTTTGCGCCCCAGCGCTCGCTGCCAATAAGACCCTTGCGCAGGTAAAGCTTGTCGCGGATGCCTTCCTGTGCAATGCGCTCGGCCAGAAGGAGAGCGTAGCTTGAAGTAGCACACAGAACGGTTGACTTGAGGTCCTGCATCATGCGCAGCTGTTTTTCGGTATTGCCGGGGCCCATGGGGATTGCCATGGCACCAAAGCGCTCAGCACCAATTTGGAATCCGATGCCCGCTGTCCACAGGCCATAACCTGGGGTAATATGAATACGGTCTTCTCTGGTGCAACCGATTGTCTCATAACAACGGGCAAACTGGATGGCCCAGTCATCAACGTCTTTTTGGGTATAGGGAATGATAACGGGTGTACCGGTTGTACCGCTTGAAGAGTGGATACGCACAATTTCGGAATCAGGCGCTGCCTGGATTCCCAGAGGATACGCTTCGCGGAGGTCGTTCTTCTCGGAAAACGGAAGCTTAATAAAATCTTCCGGCGTCTTAATGTCAGCCATGTCAAAATCAGCAAATTTCTTTGCATAGAATGGGCTGCGCTCTTTAATGTTGGAAAGCAGGGTTTGGATCATGTCCCACTGGAACGGCTTGATATGCAGATTAGCGCTTGTGTGTTCACACATAACAATACCTCTTTTCTTTGTCGGTAGGCGACTCTTGCGCTCACGTATAACTATAGCGCTCCCGCACCTCCGCCGCACGGACAATCGCACAAACATCCCCGGCAACACAAGCATTCCAAAAGGACAGTAGGATGAGAGACCGGCAGACTGCCCAGTAACCACCCTTGTGCACAAGAATTCTCAAATCATGACTACACAAACGCATTTGTGTAGTCAGTTAGGGAGAGAAAAAATAGATAGTAAAATAATACCTGCAGTTCAGAAGCTTGGTACCACTCTGACTTATATACATAGAGATTGAAAATGACTACACAAACGCATTTGTGTAGTCATGATTTGAGAATTCTTGTGCACAAGGGTGGTTTGAATGAACAAGGGACAGGGGTATGTTCATTCCACAACATATATGGTGCTCTAGCTGGGAGACCACTATATTTAGCCCCTTTTAACTGGGAGATATTTGTGCGATACTATACATGCGCGTAATCTCACTCTAAACACAACAAGCGCGCGGGAGAGGTTTATTATGTGCACTTCAGGCACCCTCGTTTGCATGGGCGAACTTTTAGTTGATTTCTCGGCTACAACTACAGATGAAGCCGGCCGTGTATTGTACACGCGTAATCCGGGCGGCGCTCCGGCTAATGTTGCTGCTGCAGCATCCAAGCTGGGATTGAGTGTTATGTTCATTGGCAAGGTTGGAGCTGATGCTCTTGGAACTTTGGCACGTGACGCGCTGGCTGCTACCGGCGTCAATGTAGATCACGTTATTGCCGACCGGTATACCTCAACAACCCTCGCGTTTGTTGATATTGATCCTATGACGGCCGAACGCAGCTTCTCATTCTCACGCAAACCGGGAGCCGATACCCAGCTCAGGCCTGAGGACATCTCGACCGAACTTGCCACAGGCTGCAGAGCGCTCCATGTGGGGAGTGTGTCGCTCTCGGCCGAGCCCGTCCGCTCGGCAACATTTGCTCTGGTTGATGCTGCTCAGGAAGCCGGCAGGCTTATTAGCTTTGACCCCAATTACCGCGCAAGCCTGTGGCCAAGCAAAGAGTCGGCCAAAGACGAGATTAAACGCATGATGAGCCGCGCACAAATTGTCAAGCTCTCTCTTGAAGAAGCCCAAATGCTTGTAGGCAGCGGAGAAGACCTCCAGGAGCTGGCCTACGCGATTCTTGCGATGGGACCTCATTTTGTGGCAATAACCTTGGGTAATGAAGGTGCGTTCCTCTCAACACGCACATCGAGCAGCCACGTCGATAGCTTCACTGTTCATGCGCTCGATACTACCGGAGCAGGAGATGTATTCTGGGGGGCCACACTCGCCTGGCTTTTGGGTGTTCACGAAGTTCGCACGGTAGATGACCTCGATATTCTCAGCGATTCGGATCTTCGCTCATGCGGCCGCTACGCCTGCGCAGCGGCAAGCGTCTCGGTTGAGCGTATGGGAGGCATGTTATCTGCTCCTACCGCGCGTGAAGTTGCCGAGAGACTCGTTGCTGAGGCATAATACAGATACGGGAGACACATGTCATATACAGTTCATACAGTTGGCGTCCATGGCGGCGACGGATTCTTAATTGTTGACGGCAACAATAGCGTGCTTGTTGATTGCGGATTTGCGTGGGCAGCACCCAAGCTTTTGGATGATGTGCGCGGTATTCTCGGCACAGAAGGAGCCCCTGATTGGCTTGTTCTCACACATTCGCACTATGATCATTGCAGCGCAATGGCTTATTTACGCGAACACATGCCCACCATGCAGGTTGCAGCCAGCAAGTACGCAGGCCATGTCTTTAAGCGTCCCGGCGCTTGGGAAACCATGCGCAAGCTCAACGCGGTATCGGCTCAAGAACATGGCCTCTCGGAATTTATCGATGTACCCAACCGGTTTGTGCTTGACCGCGTCCTGGGACCCGAAGACATGATTGATGCCGGTAATCTGCACTTTACCGTGCTGCCTGCAGCCGGACATACCAAATGCAGCATTGCTCTTTGGGAACCGGAACAAAAGCTCCTGGCATGCTGTGAAAGCGCCGGGGTATACAGCGGAGAATTCGCAACACGTATTTTGCCCGACGGTACTTCCGTGCCCGAGGATGTGCCGTATCTTGTGGGTCCTGCATGCCTGGTAGGACATGACCTCTCTTTAGATTTTATTGCACGGGCCAGGTCTCTTGGAGCGCAAGCGATGATCAGTCCTCACTATGGCCTCATAGAGGGGGCTTCTCGGGTAAATGAATTCTTTACCGCTGCAGATTTCTTTCATCTGTATGCGGTGCGGCGCATATGCGAGCTTTACAAAAACGGTCTGAGCGAAGAAGAAATTTGCTCAAAGTTCCTGGAGTTCTTCTACACGCAGGTTGTCGCAGACTTCCAGCCGCGTGCGGCTTTTGAACTCAACGCCACTATTATGGTTCACCGGGTACTCGTGGATTGTGGGTATGTGGAGCCCTCTTCTACTCTTTAGCGGTGTCAATCACGCTTCGATGGCTGGTTATTGAGGCTGTCTCGAGATTGTGCGGTTCAAAGCCTTCAAGGAACTTGCCATGTGCGAACGCCGGAGGGATTTCTACCGGATAATCTCCGTCAAAACATGAGCAGCAATACCCTTCTCCCGTAACGCAGGATAAAAGCCCTTTGATCGAGAGAAACGCGAGCGAATCTGCATTGATCCACTGCCTGATTTCTTCGAGCGATTTGTTCGCACAAATGAGTTGCGACTGGACATCGGTATCGATCCCATAAAAGCAGGGCCACTTTACCTCGGGCGAAGCAAAACGCATGTGAACCTCGGCCGCTCCGGCTTCGCGCAACATATGTACAATCTGCTTTGATGTGGTTCCGCGCACCATGGAGTCGTCTATCACCACAAGGCGTTTACCTGCTATAACGTCGCGCAGCGGGTTGAGCTTCATATGCACGCCCATCTCGCGCATCTCCTGGGTAGGTTGAATGAATGTACGTCCGACATAACGGTTTTTTACAAAACCTGAGGTAAACGGTATGCCCGAGGTTTGCGAGAAACCCTCGGCTGCCGGGAGGCCTGAGTCGGGCACACCAATTACAAGGTCTGCCTCAACCGGAGACTCCTCGGCAAGCTTCCTGCCCATTTTTACACGTGCCGCATGAACCGAATCTCCCTCGATTACTGAGTCGGGGCGTGCAAAATACACATGTTCAAAAATGCAAAGCGTCCGTTTGCGCGCGGGAATTGCCTGCTCACTCACAAGACCCTCATGGTTGATGCGCAAAACCTCTCCCGGCCTGATATCCCGCACAAAATGTGCGCCAACGGCGTCAAGCGCGCAGGTTTCGCTCGCAACGCACCAACCGGCGCCATCGGCAAGCTCGCCCAAAACAAGCGGCCTGATGCCATGCGGATCCCTAAAGGCGTAAAGCGACTCATCATTAATGAGCGCCATGGCATAAGCTCCCTCGAGCAGCTCCATGGTTTTACGAATGCCTTCCCGGATATGGCTTGTGTTCTGCGTAAAGTATCCAATAAGCCTCGTTGCGACCTCGGAATCGGTATCGCTCAAAAACGGGATACCCAAGTCTATGAGCTGCCTGCGCAGACTATGGAAGTTTATAAGCGTGCCGTTATGGGCAAGCGCAATAATGACTTCTCCAATGGTCGAGAGATGCGGTTGAGCCCCTTGCCATCCACGGCCCCCGGCTGTGCCGTAACGCACGTGTCCAAGAGCAACGTTACCCACAAGGGCTGCCATGTCCGCGTCAGTAAACACGCGATCCACAAGGCCTTCGTCCTTGCGCACCAGGACGGTGCTTCCATCACCAGCCGCTATACCGGCAGACTCTTGCCCCCGATGCTGCAGCGCGTGAAGGGCAAAATACGTCATACGGGCCACGTCTTTACCCGGCGCCCAAATACCAAATACTCCGCATTCCTCCTGCGGTTTATCAACTTCGCCCCGCACACATTCAAACGGCATACTACCAGGTCCTCTCATGTATAAATAATTCTGACCGTTATGGTAGCTGTCAATTGTTAGAGCAGTGTAAACATCAAAAATGAACCCATAATCTAAATGTAGGAAGTACCGGCGGAGAAACCCGTGTGCAAGTTTTGACGGGTGCTAGCATGAGAGGGAACAAAAATCAAAGGGTTTCTCGGCAAAAGCCCTGTTGTTTTTAATATTATGATATTTGATCATGCTAGCGCCCGTTATAACTTGCATGAGCCTGATATAAAGAGAGATTGTGGGCTGAATTAGTTGATCTATTTCTCTCGGACGATGGTAAAACGGGGACCTTCTTTGCCTGTTTGGCCGTTGGGAACAAAGCCGCACTTCTCAAGAACTCTTTGTGAAGCCTTGTTGCCGGGATCTGTCTCGGCTTCTATGGCTGCTACCATGGGATTGTCAAATGCCCAAGATACAACTGCTTTGACCGTCTCTGTTGCATAGCCCTGACCTTGATACTTTTCCAGGATGCCATATCCAACTTCAGTAACGCCATTCAAGTCCAGGCCCTTAAAGCACAGGTCTCCAATGTGCGTTCCATCTTTAAGCTCAATCATCCACATAGCATACCATTCCCACAGGTGCGGGTTCTGAAGACAACCGTCGAGCATTTCCTGGTAGGCTTTTTTGAGCTCCTCGTCAGTCTCTGAAGCAATGGCTGCTTCCATCTGGCTCAGCGTTGCCGGGTAAATTCTTAAACGCTCGGTCTCGATCATTTTTACCTCTCACTCATGCAGCATCTTTAAACTAAATGTTCAAATATTGTACCAATCACAAACCATAAACAGGCCAATGACCGTATTTACGTTGACTAGCTCTTAACTCGGCTTTACTATTTTAACATACGGTTTGCTGCTTCGATAGCAGATAAAACCGTTTTTACATGCCGTGCAGATTCCGTGTAGCCGGTAAAAATACCGTCATTTTCTGCAGGCATGATGCACGTGGAACATAACACCAACAAGAGAGGACCACGCATGAACAATGTAACCCGCAGGAATTTTGTTCTTGGCGCTGCAACCACCGGCGCCGCCATGAGCCTGGCAGGAACCGCAGGTCTCGCGTTTGCAGACCAGCCGGCAGAGGCTGCTGACGGCGTTGATTATGTAGCGGCCTTGGGCGACGGTTTTCGCGGCATGCCTGTTAAAGACCTTGGCTGGCCTTTGATGGACGACGCTGACTCACCCATTGGTTTTGAGCAACGCGAGATTGGCGCTGATGAAATTGCAGAGGAACTTAATTGCGATGTTCTTGTTATAGGCGGCGGCGTCTCAGGTCTTATGGCCGCTACCAAAGCCGCATCAGAAGGCGCAGCTGTTATTTGCGTCGAAAAAATGAGCAGCGGCCGTAACCAGTGGGAAAGCGTAGGCGGCTGGGGCTCCACATCTCAAAAAGAGCAAGGCATTAACCCTGACCCCGCCAAGTATGTTAATGCTATTGTGACCGCAGCCGGTTACCGTGCACGTACCGAGAATATCTGGTCATTCCTCAACAACTCAGGCGCCGCAATTGACTTTATGCAGGAAGTTCTCGACCGTTCATCAAGCGGCATTGTTATTCAGGCCACCGGTGAGGGCGACATTCAGGGCGAGCACACCTTCCTCAACACCGGCGCTCCTACCTGGCTGCTTGGGCCTTACGTTATGAACGCCCTGAACGAGGCCGTAACCACCTATGATAATATTGACATGCGTTTTAAGACTGCCGGCGTACAGCTTGTTATGGACGGTGGCAGGGTTAGCGGCGCCATTGTTAAAGACATGGCTACGGGCACCTATGCCAAGATCAACGCTGCTAAGGGTGTTATCCTTTCTACCGGCGGCTATGAGATGAACCAAAAGATGGTTGAGGCCTGGTGCCGTCCCGAGGATGTTTTCTCAACAAGTATGTCTTCTACCGGTACCGGTTCAACCGGCGACGGTCATATGATGGGCCTTATGGTTGGCGCCGGCATGGACCCGCTTCCTCACTGCACCATGTGCTTTGGCGGCGGTTATCCGGACAACAACCAGTTCTTCCATGCATTCCGCACCGGTATCTTTGTAAACGCCCGCGGCGAGCGCTTTGTCAACGAAGGTCTCATGTTCAACTTTACCGCAAGCGCCATCAATACCAACTGTTATCGTGGCGGCGTATGGACCATCTTTGACCAGAGCTTCCTCGATGCCAAGTCTGCAGCCAACCCGAACCTTCTTGACACCGCTGAGTATTACGCAGAGAGCGGCTGGCTTGAGAGCGCTGACAGTATAGAAGAGCTTGCCGAGAAGATCGGCGTTGACGCAGGCCGCCTTGCCGGTACCATTGAGAAATGGAACAGCTACTTTGACGCAGCCGAGCCCCAGGATCTCGAGTATATGCGTCCTCTCGGCTCCTGCCAGCCGTTTAACCAGGCTCCTTACTATGCCGTGAAGACAAATTCTTCATTCCTCGTAACCGTGAGCGGCCTTATCATTGACCCTGATTCCCGTGTTCTCGACAAGAACGAGCAACCCATCCCCGGCCTCTTCGCAACCGGCAACACCTCGGGCGGTATGTTCGCAGACCAGTATCCGCGCCACCTCCCCGCAACCTCAGTAGGCCGCGCAGTAACCACCGGCTTTGTCGCCGGCCGCACCGCAGCCGCTGAGTAAACAGCATAACACTTAAGAATTGATCAAGAAGCAGGGGCTTCTCGACATCATGCCGAGAAGCCCCAATGTGAAACGCCTCCATCCCTTTTCACATTCGAAAAATCCACCTGTCGGTTGGTGGACAGTTAGTATTATCAGTCAACAATGCTTGATACCACCGGTTAACAGATTTGGTATTGCGACCTGAATTAACAGTGCTGGTGTCTTCCGCACAAAATTGAGCCGGTTGGGAGGAAAAGTTGCAACAAGTAACGGTTGCTCTTTTTGCTGGCTCATCCTTATTGCTCATTAAACACAATCGCCATGAGTTCAGTGATGGTAATCACTTCGAACTTGGCATAGATATGCTTAATGTGGGTTTTGACGGTGCTCTCAGAAAGTATGAGTTCCTCTTGGATAAGGCTCCGGGTTTTCCCGCAAACAAGGAGCTCAAATACCTCGGTCTCCCGTGTTGTCAGACCGTATTCACGTGCTAAAAAGACACAGCGGTTGCGAACACTTTCCATGAGAATTTGGCCGGTAGCTTGGGGGTCGCCCACCAACGCAGGGGCAATCGGTTCCTGCGGAGCATCTTCCTCAGGATTTGCATGAGCATTGAGATGGTTAGCCACGCTTGGAAGTACCGTAATAACCAATACCACAAGATAGGCAGCAATGAGAACTATCGCTCCAATCGCTGTTGAACTTAAACCCAAAAGACCCCAGAGAATCGACGCTGTGGGACCAATCAAAAGCGACAGACCCATAACACGGTATTGCTGGAAGCGCAGTTGTTGAACGGCATCAACCGCTATGACCCAGCGTATCACGTGCCCATAAAATTCAAGCGCTAATCCTAAGGCAACAACCGGCTCAAACGTAATTGACTTGGGCATAAACACGCCAAAGGCATATCCTGCAATAATAACTAAAAATGCCGGTTGGTACTTCACAGTAAGCGGCTTGCTAACAAATTTGCTGATGCTGAACCATGATATAAGAGCAAGAAATACACAGGCAATTAACGTAGTAAGTATCGAACTCGGTGAATTGTAATCAACACGAACCGTCCCCCAGTAACCAATGGTACTCGTTCTGCTTAGAACAGAAACTGCCATGCCCACTGCAAAAATCAAAAGCAGCAAGTATTTCTCGGCAGAACCCGAACAAAGAACACGTTTTGGCTCTTTGTAATGGACATTTCGCGCTTTGAACAAGCATGCAATAGAACATCCCGGAAGAGCTACACATACAATAACCTGCCAAAGATCGTTCAGCAGCACAGTTAAAACAGTTGCCACAACCTGCTCAAGAATCGCAGCAGAAACGATGGCTGTAATCGCAAGCGGCATCTTTGTTCGGCGGGCTAAATGGGTATAGAGCGTCAAAACAAACCACATATATGAGATACCCAAGAGCGAACAGCATATAAGGCTCATACTAAAAGAATCAAAAAGTTGCTGATAATAGGCAAGTCCATACAGAATTGTACAAAGTGACATCATAATAGGAATGGCCACGCAAGTGACCCGCTCAGTCTTCAAGACAAGGTTTGGGGCAAACACAAAAAAGAGCGCACAACCCAGCGATCCAACCTGATACGCAAGGCGCGAATTATCATTAGCATGAAGAAATGCCCCGCTGTACCCCACGAGGTTGGTCCACGTACCAATAATCCCTAATGCAAGAATTATGTAGATAACGCCTGCATCTTTTTGTAAGCTGTCTGACATTGAATGCCACGGCATTATTAATTTTTCTCGCACGCGTCCCATGACGCCATCCATAATGTTCCTCCGGTTACATGATTTCCTGTTGAACCCTAATGCCTCACATGTTGTTGACTGGAACAACCAGATCATCCCAAGGCTTTACTCAGCTGGCGAGATGTCCTCGGTCTTCAAGTTCGTATACCAGATGGGTGGCAATGTTACTGCGTGCATTACCTGCGGACGCATCGCAGGCGTAAGCGCTGCTGCAGAGACAAACTGGGACGAGTAACTTCCGACAAATAACATCTCTCGGAGCTGATGTACATAAGCTCCGAGAGTACCGTAACAGGCACAGTGGGAATTTGCCCGCTGTGCCTTTGGGCTTATACGTATGGGGAGGAACTATGCATATTACTCAACAATCAACTGCGCATTTGCACAAAAAAGCGTTTTTAGGTTTGATCATAATAGGTATCACCGTTGCAGTTCTTTGCGCTGCTTCCAACAGCCAACCAACGTCAGCACAAGCCTATGAAGCAGCTTGGACTTTGGATGCTCCTTGCACCGCATGTCACACCATCCAGACAGATTCTATGGATAACAAAGACTGTTTGCTGGCAATTCATACCAAAATGCCAGCTCCTGTTATTGATGCAGATTCAGACAAAGAAGATGCCGAGAAGCCCTCTCAGTCACAATCATCACAATCCGGCGCATCTTCTGCAACAACTGAGTCTGCCAAAACAAAATTAGATACAGACGCAGAAAAAACTCAATTCATCACCTGCACCACCTGCCACAATGATGAGAAAGGCCTGGCTAAACGCCATGAAAAGATTGATCTCGCACGCCTTGAGAAGCTAACTTATCTCAAAAAGACCGGTATTGATGAAGCAGCTTGCATGGTATGCCACGGTACCTATGAGGACCTTGCCGAGAAAACCAAAGATTCTACCGTTCTTACCGATAACGAAGGTACTGTAATCAATCCCCATGAAATGCCGGGTCTTACCGCCAGCCATAATGACTCCGACTGTTCTAACTGCCATAAGATGCACTCCAAAACCGACCTCAAGAAGGACGCACAAAACTATTGCACAACCTGCCACCACGAAAACGTATACGAGTGCAATACCTGCCATTAAACAGTACTTAGTTCCATCGTCTGGCTTTAAACAGGGGCTTCTTGGCATCATTCTGAGAAGCCCCTGTTTAACTGTAGAAAAATAGACTGCTATTTGTTGTATATACTCAACATTATAGAAAATCTATTTATCGATTATAGCGTACATACTAAGCATCTCTTTATCACCTTTGCTTGCTAAAAGCCAATATAGGAAGGCGCATGTCATTGGCAAAAATCCACCTGCTGGTTAATGGAAAGTTAATATTATCAGTCAACAATACTTGATACTACCGGTTAACAGATTTGGTATTACGATGGCACTCATAGAGCATGGTTTTATTGATATGATCCGCTAAAGAGGTAAATCTGAAGCTGGGGTTATCCCTGTTTTCTCGCGATATCTGTGATATTCTTGTCAGTGTTTCTTCCATTACGTATTCCATTTCTGAGCATGGGTAATGTTTGCTTTGACAATATGACCTTGCATGGCAGAAAGACTCAAGAGAGATAGTCTTTCTTTACGGCTTCCCTCAAGCGGCATTGCCCGCCTTCGTAGGTACTATCCGGCCATCCGACTACCTGATAGTCCTTTGTCATCCTTCGTAAGTTGTCTGACATACCATACTTTTTGCACCTCCTTATATGGAACTACCAGGTTCTCCCCAGTTGATGCAACATCATTGTGAGGCATGGCTGACCTTGCGACCCCGTGGTGCTGTGTTGCGGTCTCACCTTTAGCGACATACACATGTTGCCTTCCGCGTAGTAAACAGCGTCGGCGCACCAGATTTGTGGTTTCGGGGCTGATTCGCCTTATGACCCTACCTCCTAACTTCTCTTGCTTCGCCCGCACTGTTACCAATACGTGCTAAGAGTTTGTTACCGGTGACTGGTTAGGTCTTACCGGACAGGATTTCCACCTGCTAAATGCCGCACCCTTTGCTGGGCGCACTTACAGTTCACAAAGACTGAACAGACAAACCTTAAGTGTTCATGTGACGGAGAATCTGACGCAGTATCGTCGCAATAATCATTAGCAAACGAACTGTGGTTTGCATATAAGTAGTTTTCTAATTCCAGATTAATCATATTGACGTACGTAATGCCGTACGTCATAATGACAATACCTGAAAGGAGTATATAAAATGACATCAATTACGGCAACTGCGCTACGTCAAAATCTTTATCAAACTATCGCCCAGGTTAACGCCAACCGCAAACCAATTGCTATAACAAACAGTAAAGGAAAAGGCGCCGTTCTGTTGGGTGAGGATGAATGGGAAGCTATTGAGGAAACACTTTATTTATCCGGTATTCCCGGTATGAGCACCTTGTTGCAAGAAGGCATGGCCACAAACCTCGAGGACTGTATTCCTGAAGATGAACTAGAGTGGTAGTCATGTACAAGGTCGTATTTACCAAGCAGGCAGCAAAGGACGCAAAAAAGCTCAAAGCTGCAGGACTCGATAGTAAAGCAAAGAATCTTGTTGATATCGTGAGAATCAACCCGTTTCAAAATCCGCCTTCATTCGAAACTCTTGTTGGAAACTTAACGGGTCTTTATTCCCGTCGTATTAATTTACAGCATCGATTTGTGTATCAGGTGATTGCCGAACCCATGAAAGAAGACAATGTAAAATTCGACGGTACAATAAAAGTTATCAGCATGTGGTCCCATTACGACACGCTACATTCCTAAAACGATAACCAAAATCTAATACCCAACCCTTGGAACATTCAAGAGGCTGTTCGATCTAGGCCGGGGCGGAAGGTGGCACATGCGCATGGGAGCTGAAGGAAAACCGCACAAGTGGCAATGGGGCACACATCACATCTTTGTAACGCATTTGTACAATATGCTGACAACAATGTTTGATACCACCGGTCAAAAGATGAGGTATTGCGACCCGAATAAATCATCTGTCCTGCATGCTCTTCTTGGCTGCTTAAAACATAACTGCCCATCCGCTTGCAATTCCAATAATTGTCTGTGTCGGGGGTCAGTTCTTTGACACAGATGTTTCTTCTACAACACGATACACCGTAAAGAGAATACCGTCAACAAGTACAGGCTCCTGTTCTCACATAACCCCTTTTACTCACATAGGTTTCTTCGAGACGAACAATATGGAGGCACCGAGAAAAATATAACAGGTATACCATTGAGCACAGCATTGTAATGTGTTATATTTTTCTCTGTGATAGCAAAATGAGCTCCTTTATGAAATTTATGACAAGAAGGTTTTGTATGATTATCGGTAGAGAGAAAGAAATTGAAAAACTGAATGAGTTATACGCAAGTGGTTCTTCAGAACTCGTTGCCTTGTATGGGAGAAGAAGAGTTGGTAAAACTTTTCTTGTAGACCAGACATTCTTGGGAAAAATAACATTCCGGCACGCAGGGCTTTCGCCAATCGATGCTCGGTATTCTGCTTCTTCAGCGAGAAAAAGCCGGATGAAAGACCAGCTGAAACATTTTTATAGATCACTTACACTGCAAGGAATGAAAAAGACCAAAACGCCGGAATCCTGGTTGGATGCTTTTTACCTGCTGGAAGACTTTCTTCAAGAAAAAGACGACGGCAAAAACAGGCAGTTAGTCTTTTTTGACGAGATACAGTGGCTGGATACGCCCAAATCGGGTTTCATGACAGGTTTTGAAGCGTTCTGGAACGGGTGGGCTTGTCACAGACAAAACCTTATGGTGATTGTATGCGGCAGCTCCAGTTCCTGGATTCTCGATAAAGTGATCAATAATCATGGGGGGCTTTATGACCGGGTGACATACCAGATAAAGCTGATGCCATTTACGCTTAGCGAATGTGAAAGGTACTTTGAATCAAACAATATAGTAATGTCAAGATACGACATTGCGCAGTCCTATATGATGGTCGGAGGAATCCCGTATTATCTGAAGTATTTTGATCGGAAGCTAAGTCTGCCACAGAATATTGACTCCATGTTCTTTACAAAAAATGCTCCTCTTATAGATGAATACGACCGGTTGTTTTCATCCCTGTTTGTGAACCCTGATGTCATGAAGTCCATTATCGAAGCGCTTGGAACAAAAAGTATGGGGCTAACAAGGCAGGAGCTTTTAACAAAAACAGGTATCGCCAACAGCGGGGAATTTAGTAATCAGTTGAAAGCATTGATATCCGGATCATTTATTATGAAATACTGCTCCTTTGGGAACAGTAAAAGGGAAGAATATTATAAGCTAACAGATCCGTTCTGCCTCTTTTATCTGCACTTTGTAAAAGCCGGTGATCGGAAGAAAATCACCGGATGGTCCAGTATCGCAGACAGCGGCAGTGTCAATGCCTGGAGAGGGTACGCATTTGAAAACATATGCTTTAATCATATCAAGCAATTGAAATCCGCTCTTGGAATCAGCGGCGTCTCTACAAACGAAACATTATGGTCAAAAAGGGGTAATGAAGAGGAACCAGGCACACAGATCGACCTGATCATTGTAAGAAAAGACAATGTTGTGAATATGTGCGAAATCAAATTCTGTAATGATGAATTTGCCGTAGATAAGAATTATCACTTTACACTTATTCGCAGAGGAAACCTGCTCAAGGAAATAATTCCAAAGCGGGCATTTGCTCATAATACATTGATAACCACATATGGCTTGAAGCGAAATGAATATTACAGCGACTTTACTCAGGTAATAACGTTGGATGACCTGTTTCAAGAATAAATACTGCAGCGGTCATACGCATGTATCCCCAGTCTGTCATCCGCTCAGCAACGCCAGTAAATCTTGAGGTGTAAGTGCCGCTACTGTTGCGTACTTGATGAGATGCTCGTCATCGGTTATCAAATAATCTGCTTTTGCACGCAGGGCTGATGCCATCACAAGGTCATCTTCGAAATGATGAAACCTTTGTGATAGACAAAAGCGATGAATCAGATCTCAAGAGGAAAAAACAGGTGTTTTTGCAAGAGAGCCACTCGACCAATGCCCTACAGCTCACTATGGTTTCAGCCCATGGTATAAAGGAAAACAATCATTCCTGGGATATTGTTACCGTTGTTACCCAAGATGATCTGTTCGAAGCGTAAGACGACACCGAGAAACCCTCTCGGGCAAAATCATCGTAATTTGACACATCTTCTGTAACAACTGAGACTGCCAAAACATGATTAGGTACAGAAGCAGAAGAAACTCAACTCACCACCTGCCACCACGAGAACGTATACGAGTGCAATACCTGCCATTAAACAGTACATAAGTCTATCGTCCGGCTGGGCTTCTCGGTATCATGCCGAAAAGCCCCTGTTTTTATGTTGGTCACCATGCAAGAACAGGGAGAAGCAACCTGGAGGCGCATGCCATTGGCAGAAAAATCCACCTGCCGGTTGGTGGACAGACCGCTAAATCGCGTAGATAATCAACTTGACATAAAGCGATACTGCGAAAGGAGGATTTAGCTGTCATGGAATTGAGAGATAGCATATCGGAACATAGAAGGGCTGCCGGACTCACACAGGAAGAACTTGCAGAAAAATATGGGGTAAGCAGGCAAACTGTAGGCAAGTGGGAACAGGGCAAAGCAATTCCTGAGCTTGATAAGCTTATTATGCTTTGCGATATATTTGGTTGTACACTTGATGATTTAACATCAGAAATACCAGGAGTTTCTGTTTCTCACACACCCATCAGCTTTAACAAATTAGCCATAGTATTTACAGCGGGTATCTGGATTATTCTGACAAGTCTTTCGTTTTTATCATTACTCATTGGACCCTCATCTGTAGAAAACATAGAGGTTCGCAGAGTGGCCGTTGTGATGATCATCGCCGGGATATTGGCGGGAGCCGTGATCATTATTACTGCATGTTTTCTCCGGCATAAATGGCGTAACTTCCTGGCTCATAACAACAAGAGCATAAAGAAGTTGGTTATAGCGAGTATCATTACTTTGGTTTTTGCAGCTGCCATCATATTCTGCATCTATACCATAGCCCCTGGGTTGCGCATAGTAACCTTTATATGCCTCGAAATATCTCTCATAGCTTTATTTCCCATAATGTATACCATAGTTCTTGCGCGTTTGGCGGTGAAGTAACCTTGGTTAATATCATTATTTACTTCTATGAATTTTGTTGCGCGGTGTTTCCCGCAATCTTTGTCTTAATTGTCCTCTGCGCATATCAAAAGCGGCATCAGATAGGCATGACATTTTCAATCCCTGTCATAGCTGTCTTTACCGTTTATCTCGCCGCAGTATTGCACTTTACCGGCGCCGGAACTTTGCATGATGCTATAAGGTTTGGCATTGATTTTAATCCCAGCCAAATCAACCTTATACCTTTTAATGGCTTTGAACATGATATTGAAGGCCATATCCTCAATATATTGCTCTTTATGCCTCTTGGTATCATTCTTCCACTTTCGGTCCAGAGTACACATAAAGCATGGGTAGCAGTTGTTTTTGCTGCCATCTTCTCGATTGCGATTGAATTAAGCCAGTTTATGAATAGCCGCGTGACAGATATAGATGACGTCATGATGAACATACTCGGAGCATTTTTAGGTTATATAACCTATTGTATACTCACCAAAGTCATCAAACGGGAACTAAAAGGATCCGTACCTCTTAACGTGGTTATCATTCTGACTTGTTCCGTTTGCCTTGGACGTTTTCTTTTCTACGACGAGTTTGGCCTCGCCAAGATTCTATTTGGGTTTTAGAACCCAACAGATTTGGTATCGCGAATAAACAGTGTTGGTACCATGCGCACAGAATCGGGCCCATTTTTGCCACAAATTTTGAATGTGTAGCCATTCAGCGCTTCATCCAAGCTTCACGCCAACAATCAAATAAACTTGCCGAGAAAAACTCGCAGGTTAAAAGCCTGGCGCTATTTGAGAGTTTCTCGACAATAGAGATTTAAGCGGTGGTTTAGCTTATTGTGGCTACACATTCAAAATTTGTGGCCAAAATCAGGCAAATTCTTTGCGCGCCTCAGCTTGTTTCAGAAAGTGCAGTCTACTGTCCCTGGAGGGTGCGGTGTTCTCCCAAGTTCCGCGGGTTTCGTGAAATTGCTGCTCCTCGAGGTCAAACCAGTGAATGGGCTTTTTATATGGGCATACTTACGCTACACTTCGCTGTGCCAAAATTACGGGACAAGAATTGGCTATAAAGGAGATATAGTATCTATGTTACGGATCGAGAACCTCACTAAAAGATTTGGCGAAAAAACCGCGGTAGACAATTTATCATTGCATATAGCTCCGGGCGAGATCTACGGCTTTATTGGACATAACGGCGCCGGTAAAACCACAGCTATCAAGTCTGTGGTAGGCATCCAGCAATTTGACTCCGGAGATATTTTTATTAACGGAACATCTATTCTCCAAGACCCGCTCGCCTGCAAAAAGCAGCTCGCTTATATCCCCGACAACCCTGATCTCTATGACTTTATGACAGGCATCAAATATCTTAACTTTATTGCCGATGTCTTTGCAGTCAGTCCTGAGGTACGCCAGGAACGCATTCGCGAATATGCCGGACGTTTTGAGCTTACCTCTGATCTTGCCCAGCCCATCGCCACCTATTCTCACGGTATGAAGCAAAAGCTTGCCCTTATCTCGGCATGGCTGCATGATCCAAAGCTCATCATCATGGACGAGCCGTTTGTTGGTCTTGACCCCAAAGCAGCGCACCTGCTTAAACAAATGATGCGCGAAGTCTGCGATAACGGCGGAGCAATTTTCTTCTCGACCCATGTTTTGGAAGTTGCCGAGAAACTCTGCGATAAAGTGGCCATCATCAAGCAGGGCAAACTTATTAAGTCCGGCACCATGGAAGACGTAAAAGGTGACGACAGCCTCGAAGAAGTCTTCTTGGAACTGGAGGCTGATAATGCTTAAATTCTTGCTTAAAAAGCAGCTCATGGAAATTTTTCGCATGTATTTTTATGATGCGAAAAAGAACCGGGCTCGCTCAAAGGGTTCGATCATAGCGTTCTTTGCCCTTTTTGTCATTATTATGGTGGGCCTTTTGGGCGGCATGTTTGCCTTTTTGTCGAGCGTTCTTTGCGAGCCGCTTACAACTGCGGGTATGGGTTGGCTTTACTTCGTCATCATGGGCGGCCTTGCGATTCTCTTAGGCATTTTTGGCAGCGTATTTAACACCTACTCAGGGTTGTACCGGGCAAAAGACAATGATCTCTTGCTTTCGATGCCCATTCCCATAAATGAGATTATGATTGCGCGTCTTCTTGGCGTGTATCTTATGGGGCTTATGTACTCCGGGGTTGTTATTATCCCCGCGATTATTGTCTATTGGATAACCGTACCCGTCACCTTTGCAAACGTTGTTGGCTGCCTTGTGTTGTTAGTGTTAATCTCAGTCTTTGTACTGGTGCTTTCGTGCCTGATTGGCTGGATTGTCGCAAAACTGAGCGCACATCTTAAGAGCAAGGCTATTATTACAACACTTATTGCCATACTATTCATTGTTGCTTATTATGTCTTCTATTTTGCTGCTGTAGAAGCAATTGAGGATCTTATCAATAACGCTGCACTTTACGGCGGACAAATCAAAGACGCCGCATATGGGCTTTACCTCTTTGGCAGCATTGGTGAGGGCAACTGGTTCGCGATGCTTTTGTTCTCGGCCATAGTCGCAGCTATGTTCTTTGTAATGTGGTATGTCATGCATAAGAGCTTCCTCAACATCGTGACCTCAACACCCCAGGCTAAAAAGGCGGTATATCGCGAAAAAACAGCAAAACAAAACAGTGCGTTTATCGCTCTTGTGAAAAAAGAACTGGCCCGGTTTACCTCAAATTCAAGCTATATGCTCAACTGTGGCCTTGGCATCCTTATGCTGCCGCTTTGCACAATCTTACTGGTGATAAACGCCGGTACCTTTATGCCTGTTGTAGACCAGGTTTTTGGCGCCCAGTCAGGCATTGCGGTTGTACTTTTGTGCTCGGGTCTTTGCATGCTCGCATCTATGAACGATATAGCTGCGCCTTCAGTCTCGTTTGAAGGCAAAAGTCTCTGGATTGCCCGGTCGCTTCCGGTTACTTCCTGGCAGATTCTCCGTGCAAAAGCTTGGTTGCAACTGCTCCTGACGGGTATTCCCATGCTTCTTTGTGCGGTTTGTCTGGTATTCATTCTGCAGGTTGACGCTCTGCAAGCAATACTTTTTGTGGTAGCATGCCTCGCATGTGTTGCCCTCTTTGCGCTATGGGACCTGTTCTTAGGCGTGAGAATGGCAAATCTCAACTGGACAAACGAGATAACACCACTTAAACAAAGCGGAAACATTCTTTTGGCAATCTTTGGATCAGGCTTTTATGCCATTGCAATTGGCGCTTTATACCTGTGGCAAGGTTATAATATTGGTCCTGTTATGTATCTCACTGCGTGTATAGCAGTAACAGCTATTCTCTCGGCATTTTTCTACCTGTGGCTTAAAAGCCGAGGCGTCCGCCTGCTCGAAGCACTGTAAAGCCAATGCATCACACGTCACCCGGCACAACAATCACATTCCTGTGCCGGGTGACGAATATTTAACAGCATCAACTACTTCCCATGCTATAATAAACTGTGAGTTTATTTTAAAGTACAAGGCTTACAGTTGCGAAAGAGGGATTACATGACAGACGAGGGACAAGACAATACATCAAGTAAAGAACAGTCCCCCCTAGATGAGGTCTCTCATGTAACACTGCGTGTTATGAGTATTGATGACTATGAAGAAGTCTACGCGATTTGGGAGCATATCCATGGTTTCGCGTTGCGCTCAATTGATGATTCCCATGATTATATCCAGAGGTTTTTGCTGAGAAACCCTTGCACAAGCTGCGTAGCTCTTGTTGAGAACAAAATTGTGGGGTCTATTTTGTGCGGCCATGACGGCAGGCAGGGCAGCTTTTACCATGTCTGCGTGTTGCCGGAATACCGTCAGCATGGCATTGGTAAAAAGATGGTCAAGTTCTGTTTACAGGCTTTGAATAAAGAGGGCATTAGCAAAGCTACGCTTGTTGCCTTTGACAACAACAAAGTGGGCAACAAGTTTTGGCAAAGCATTGGCTGGACCCAGCGTGAAGACTTTAACTCGTACGAGTTCCTTCTCAACAAAGAGAATATTACCCGCTATGTGATATAGCGGCTCGAGAGAAACAATGGGGATGGAGGGTATTATGACCGACTCTCACGGACTTACAGTGATTGCCCGCATTCATACCCGGTATCCCGCTAAATTTGGCGTACCCCGGCAACCGGGATTGGCAGATGCGCTTACGGCTGAGATAAGATTTGAACCGCCATTTCGTAATGCCGACGCCGTGAGGGGTCTTGAGGGATTTGAGTATATCTGGCTTATCTGGGGTTTTGATCTCAACGAACGCGAGACATGGTCGCCCACGGTACGGCCTCCTATCTTGGGTGGAACACAGCGGGTAGGCGTGTTTGCAACCCGCTCAAGCTTCAGGCCAAACAGCCTGGGCCTCTCCTCCGTAAAACTCCTTGCCATAGACCCTCATGGCAAATATGCAGAGGGAGAAAGCGGGCCGGTGCTTACGGTTGCGGGAGCAGACATGGTAGACGGCACCCCCATCTATGACATCAAACCATATATTGCTTCTTGGGATGCCCACCCTCAGGCCTCCGAGGGCTGGCGCGAAGGTGTGGCATGGCCCGAACTTAAAGTAGAAATACCTTCCTCTGAACTGGGAAAGATACCCACTGAACTCCACGAGGGCTTGCTGCAGCTCCTGCGTCAGGACCCGCGTCCCGCATATACCCGTACCGGCCAAGAAGACCGCGTCTTTTGGGTTCCCTTAGGTCCTTACGCCATACGTTTTACCGTGACTGGCTCGCATCTGAGTGTCATAGGTATTGACACTCTTACTCCTGCTCAGCAACAGGAACTTCAGAAAACCGGAAGTATACGGGATTATGACAAATAACATAATGCGAAAGTCAGAAACTTATTTCAGTGCAAGTTATGACGGGTACTAGCATGAGCACAAACATAATTCAACGGGTTTCTCGGCAAAAGCCCAGGTATTTGAAATATTATGATTATTGATCATGCTAGCACCCGTCATAACTTGCATACCCGACAAAAGGACGCACCTTTTGTCAGGTCTTGCCAGGTCATGTTAGGCTTTATTCTCTGAAACTTCTAAAGAAGGCGCGGGTTTCAGGGTCTGTGGAGTTGTCCATGACCTCCTCGGGCGAACCATTCTCGGCTACTTTACCGTTGCGAAGAAGTACGATACGGTCTGCGGCGCTATGTGCAAAATGCATCTCGTGCGTGGCCATGAGGATAGTGGCGCCTTGGTCCTTCAATTCTTCGACCATGTCGAGAACCTCGCCCACAAGCAGCGGGTCGAGTGCGGAGGTAATCTCGTCGAGAAGAAGCAGCTCGGGATCCATCATAAGGGCTCTCACAATGGCAACGCGCTGTTGCTGGCCACCCGAAAGCCGGTCAGGGTATTCTTTAGCCTTTTGATCCATACCAATACGCTTGAGAAGCGCCATGGCCTTCTCCTCGGCCCGGCCTTTACTCCAGCCAAAGACTTTGCGCGCAGCAAGCGTAACATTATTGAGTACCGACATATGGGGGAACAGGTTAAAATGCTGGAACACAACGCCAATACGTGCGCGAATCTTGTTTGAATCCACACGAGGATCAGTAATGTCGAGGTCACCGAGCCAAATCTGCCCGTCGCTTACCTGCTCAAGCAAGTTGATGCACTTCATAACCGTTGATTTACCCGAGCCCGAGGCACCCAGGATAGCCACCGTCTCGTGTTTATTCACATCAAATGAGATATGATCGAGTACCGTATTGGTACCAAAGCGCTTAACCACATTGTCAAGCCTCAGAACAGCCTTGTTGTTCTGGCATACCGGCTCTAAAGCGCCCTGTGTTTGTATATTCTCCGTGGTAACCATTACACCATGCCTCCTGACTGTTCGCGCTTGCGAAGCTTAGCGGTATACCAGTCATTGAGAATAATAAACGGTACGCTGAGCAGGATAAAGAGTACGCTTGCCACAATATAAGGCGTAAAGTTAAAGGTAAGGGCTACCCGAACCTGTGCGGCGCGAACCGCGTCAATAGCACCTAATGTCGAGATAAGCCCAACATCTTTTTGCATAGCAATAAAGTCATTCATAAGGGCCGGAGCGATTTTACGGAGAGCTTGCGGAATGATGATGAGCCTAACAGTCTGCCCGCTTGTAAGACCAAGCGACCGGGCAGAGGCGCGCTGCTGAGGGCTCACATCCTGAAATCCCGCACGGAGGACCTCGGCAATATATGCCGAGTACGACATGGTAATAGCAATGGTGCCGAGAACTTCAATTGGTATACGTCCTGCGAATATCTCAAGTCCCGGAATACCGAATCCCACGATATACAGCACAACAAGCATGGGAATACCGCGCATAATGGTGGTATAAGCTTGAGCAATAACACGCAGTGGGAAGAGAACCGGCGATTTGCTGATTCTCACAACAGCGAGAAGTGTGCCAAAAACAGCAGTCCCAACGAGGGAATAGCCAAGTACCCGTACATTAAGCCAGAGACCCTCGAGCACATACGGAAATGACTCGACAAAAAACCGTGGGCTAAAATATGTTTCCTGCACACGCGGCCACCCCGGAGCAAAGTGAAGAGTCGCAATAATAGCTCCCGCAAACAAAAATGTACTTGCAATACTGATGAGAACCGAGCGCAAATTTTGGCGCCTTCGGAATGCCTGGCGTTCCTGTTCAACAGGGCTCACTTCATAGGCAGGTTGCTTTTCCTTCACGTTACTATCCTCTGTTGGGCGGGATACTTGGGGATATCAGGAGGAAGAACGAAGGAACCGTCCCCCGTTCTTCCTCCCTGTTCGCGACCTTGTTCTGTTACTGATATCCCTTATATGCTAGCTCAGTACCGGTACGTCAGTGGTGTAGTCGGCCATCCACTTGTCAGTAAGCTCTTGGAGGGTACCGTCAGCAGTGAGCTCGTCAATAGCAGCTGAAACAGCAGCAGTTATGGGAGAACCCTTGGGAAGCAGATATGCCAGAGGATCAGCCTCGGAATCAGGGATCTGTCCAATGAGAACAGCAGCTGTGAGCTCTTCCATCTCAGGATCAGCCATGTAAACGGCCGTGGGGGTATCAAGGATGATGCCGTCAATCTGATGAGTATTCAGAGCGTTGGCGGCGTCAGCGTTAGAGTTAAATACCTGGATATTCTTGTTAATCTTCTCCATGCCCCATGTGTAGGACGTAGATCCTGACTCGGCGCCAATGAGCGCATCTGCAAGCTCTGCGCAGCTGGTAGCCTTAGCATACTTGTCATGACCTTCTGCGGCATCAACAACAATTGATTGTGTAGGTGTAAAGTACGGGCTGCTAAAGTCTACAGCCAGCTTGCGGTCCTCAGTGATGCCAAACTGCTGAATATTCATATCCCAGTCCTTGGCACCCGGGGTAATGGCCTCGTCAAACCCGGTACGAACCCATACAACATCTTCTGCCTTGAAGCCCATTTTCTCGGCAACCGCATAGGTAAGCGCTGCTTCAAATCCTTCGCCTGATTCAGGTGCATCATTCATAACATACGGAGGCCAAGCCGGGTTGCCGGTAGCAACGGTAAGCTTGCCCGGGGTCACGGTCTTCTCGGCAATTGATGCTGAATCTGCAGAATCATCTTTGGTCTCAGGCTTATTGTCTGTATTGTCCTCTTTTTTGCCGGTATCGGTGCATCCGGTCATTGCGAGAGGAACAATCATGGTGAGACCTGCAGCGGCAAGGCCGTTGAGCAGCTGTTTACGGGTAATTAACATAACAATGCAACCTCCTCTTGATTGCCTTCAGACTGCTCCTTACGTTTGTACGCAAACAACGTTCGCACAGACGTTTGGTACTGTTAATCATACACCAATCAGCCTCAGATAAACAGAAATATCGCAAAGAGACAGCCATCTTGCCGAGAAACCATGATGCGTAAGATTCAAAAGAAGAGGAGCTTTGTTGTTTCTTCTGTCTAAACCATCAGGACAATCAAAAGAACTGTTATGGCCCGTGATTTACATCAATTCACTGAACGTTTAATTCTGCCTGGTTTTGGCTTTAGTGCATACTGTATTATTTGCTAGAATTAAATAATACAAAGATACTACTTAAAGGATGATTAACTTCTCTCGCAACAAGAGCAAGATAATACATGCTCTAAAAAGAGTGGACAAACGGATTCTGCCCGTTGTCCAAGTTCGTTCGAAGGAGATCACTATGGAACTCACTCGTCGTTCGTTCGTACAAGGCGCCGCTGCTGCGGCTGCTGGTGTAGCAGCTTCTTCTCTGCTCACAACCGCTGAGCCTTCTGTTGCCGCAGCCGAGGTTCCGGCTGACGCCGTTATGAAGCCCGGCAGATATTTTGGCGCTGCTTATGGCTATTCCGGCCAGGAGCCTGTACACGTTATGGTTGAGGTTGACGAGAACAGCATTCTCTCAATCCAGGTTATTGAAAAGCAGCATGTTTATGAGCAGCCGCTTATCCTCCAGTCAGCAGAAGACTGGATGATCCCCCGCATGATCGAGAACCAATCATTTGGTGTCCAGGTAACCACCGGCGCTACCTTCTCGAGCTTTGCCATTAAGAACGCTGTTGAGGATGCCATCAAGCAGGCATATGTCGCCGCCGGTTTCCCGGCAGAGGCTGCTGCCAAGTTCGACGTTGATGTTCCTCAAGAGGGCGGTTTTGAGGAACTCGAGTATGACGTTGTTGTCTGCGGTTTGGGCGGCGCAGGTGTCTCGGCAGCTATGACCGTAGCTGAAGAGCAGTCTAAAGCTGGCAAGCCCGTTAGCGTTATCGCATTTGAGACCGCTGCGAAGTATGGCGGATGCTGCGCCAACGGCATGTCAGTATTTGCTGCCAACCCGCCTGAGAACCAGAAGAACCTCAACAATGGCGAAGATTATATGGACATCGAAGCCGTATATGAGGACTGGATGAATCTTTACGGCCAGGGCGAAGACAACGTTGGCTGCAAGCCTGAACTTGTTCGTAAGTATCTCGAAGAGAGCGGTCCTACCCTTGACTGGCTCTGCACCCATGGTTACATGTTCAGCGCTTCTCAGCCCGGCCTCGGCATGAGCGCATGGGTAAAGGGTGCACCTCAGTATCTGAGCGGCAGCAACCAGAAGCCCGACATTGATTACGCAAGCTTCTATCCGGGCTTTGCCGAGCATGACTTTGATACAACCCTGTACTACAACAATATCCAGTACTGGGATGCCATTATGAAGGATTACCAGGACCTGGGCGGCATCATCCAGTTTGAGACCGAGGCACGTGAACTGGTCTTTGACGAGTCTGGCAAGAAGATTGTCGGCCTGCGCGCATTCGACAACATCACCGGCAAAGAGTATCTGGTCCACTGCAAGGCCGTCATTATGTGCACCGGTGGCTTCCTTGGCAACCCCGAGATGACCAAGAAGTACATGAAGAACCCGTGGTATCCATTCGACGGTGCTTGGACTGTTTATGGTATGATGCAGAGCAAGGGCACTCTTATAGAGTCTGCTATCGAGAACGGTGTTGCTACTTACAACATCGATATGTCGCCTCTGACCCACACCTCAGTACCTGCCGGTACCATCCATGATTACCCGATTCGTTACTATGACGGCAAGGATTCAATGCTCAAGCGTCAGAACACCTACACCCTGAACGACCTGCCGTTCATTCTTGGCACCGCTAAGAACTGCATGAAGGTCATTGACGACGGCCTGCGTCACTTTGACGAGAACACCATCTTCGCATTCTGGAAGGCCGGTCCTTACTACTACTCAATCTATGGCGAGGACTTCATTAACCAGCTCGAGACTGAGGGCCTGCCCGGCAAGCCCGGCACTTACACCAGGGCTTCGTTTGGCGGCATGGGCGGTTATGCCAACGCTGTACCTATTTACCAGATGCATGACATCATGGAGAAGGGTATTGAGCAGGGCTTCATCTGGAAGGGCGATACCCCTGAGGAGCTTGCCGAGGCTGTAGGCTTCCCGCCCGAGGACTTTGCTGCTCAGGTAGAGCGTTACCGTGGCTACTGTGAGTCTAAGGTTGACGAGGAGTTCAACAAGGCAGAAGCACAGCTTCCGCAGACCATCGGCAACAATGGTCCATACTATGCCATCAAGGTAGTTGTACGTCCGTATGCAACCACCGCTGCTCTTGACGTTGACGTAAATGCCAACTGCCTCTTCCCGGATGGCACCCCTGTTGAGGGTCTCTATGCCTGTGGCGTTGACTCCGGCGGCGTTCTTGAGTCCAATGCCCGCGACTATGCCCAATATGGCGGCGTAGCCCAGGGTTGGGCCTACACCTCCGGCCACCTCGCCGGCAAGCATGCCGTAGCAACGCTCCTGTAAGCAGTAAATCCTGCTAAGGTTATATAAACCCGCAGAGGAGCAGATCCCGCACCAAGGGATCTGCTCCTCTTTTTCATGCTTAAGGCGAGTTTGAAAAATGGTAAACTATCTCCAATAAAGGTCTGTTCTTTTAACAGGAGGTTCTTTATGACTAAAGCAATGAGCAGACGAGAATTTCTTGCTGTATCAATGACATCTCTCGGCGCTTTGGCTTTAACAGGAAACGCAATCGCACAAGGCCAGGAAGCTCCCGGCAACAGCCTCTCCCCCGAACAGAGCAGTATCGACTATATGGTGCTCGTTAATAAGCAGCACAAACTCCCGGATGACTGGGAAGACAAGGTCGAGATTGTAAGCTTTACCAATAGTGAAGACTGGGATGTTGATGTAGAAGTAAAGGCGTATGAAGCCTACCTTAAACTCAAAGAAGACCTCGAGGCAGATGGCGTATACATTGATCTCGACTCAGCTTATCGCAGCGTAGCCAAGCAGCAAAGGGTTTGGGATGACTTTACCGTGAAATACGGCGAAGAGTACGTCAAGCAGTATGTAGCGGTGCCGGGTTTCTCGGAACATCACACAGGGTTGGCGCTTGATCTGTTTCTCATCATTGACGGTAATGGTGTATATGAGAATGAAGACATGGTAACCTACCCTGAGATTTGGGAGAAAATCCATGCCAAAATTGCTGATTACGGCTTTATTTTGCGGTATTTGCCCCGCAAAAAGATAGAAACAGGTTATAGCTGCGAACCCTGGCACATTCGCTATCTCGATAACCCGGCTGTTGCGCGTGAGATCATGGACGCCGGTATTACGTTCGAGAAATACCTGGGAGAACTTGATCCTATGATTGCTGACTGTGATGTGGATTATGGTGACTCTGATATTTACACTGATGCAGATATTGACTCGGCTCTCAACGTTCTGATGGCACAGTTTAAAACCTGGAAAGGCTGTGTCATGAAGCACATTGCCTTCGCCGGCGACAAGGCCTGTGAAGATGATCTCTCCTATGTCAATGAACTGCGCAAAAAAGATACCCCTGAGTTCACCCAGGCGCTTGTTCTCTCGTCAAACTTCCATTCTCCCAGCGAGGAAGACGCAAAAGAAACAGCATGGAATCCTGACACGGATTATAACGGCTGGACATGGCACTTTGGCCGCACCAGCGCAGATTCTGCATGGCAGCTTCTCTCCTGGGGATTTGCATAATTGAGTATGAGGACGCGAGTTTTGTCTCATTGCCCAGATATATCGTCATAAAGTGGCCGAGAAAACCTTGGTGGAGAGAACGAAGGAACCGTCCCCTCGTTCTCAAATCTTACCGGCCGCGGTGTTTTTGCTTTTGTTTTTCACGGTGCTGGTCATAGCGCTGCTGTTGGTCTTGTTCCCGGGCTGCTCGGGCTGCCTCTTTTTGCTGGCGTGCAAGTGCTTCGCGCTCCTCTAAAAGGGCCATCTGGGCTTTTGTAGATGGGCCACGCTGTTTAAGCTCGCGTGCCGCTTCGCGCTGCCGTCTTTTGGGATTTATTACAACCTTTGGCGCTTCAGAATGCTCAATGGGTTCTGTAAAGCGCAGGTGATTCCAGTTTTCGCATACAAACTGCTGGACTTCTTCATTTGATGGCTCCGCACCAAATACTACCCTGCATACGCTGAGCTTTTGATTTTGTTCACGCTCGAAGATCCCCACCCAAAACTGGCCATCAAAATAGATGGTCAGGGCGGAGGAAACCCTGATCTCCTGCATAGTGAAATCCTCCTTTATGTAGTCACCACGCAGAGAAGGGACAACCAAGGAGGCAGGTTACTGACGCCAAAAGCAGCGCATCCCGACTACCCAACGGGATCGTGTTTTTATCTCTGCCACACGCATCATACCACAATTACATTCAAGATTCTCAAATAACATATTAGGGAAACAACGTTTTCCTAATATGTTTCTGTTCACAGGGGTGTCTCAGAAACTGACGGAGAAAACAGGTTTAGATCATTATGACTAATGATTCTTTTAATCTGGCTAGTAATAGCTTATTATAGCCAATAGTATACTTTTACGCTAACGAGAAAGGAGTATGCGATGGCATCTATCATCGATCGTCTTGTTAACATTGTGAAAGCAAATATAAACGATCTCGCCGACAACCTTAAGGATCCCTCCGAAACCGTCGATGAGTATCTGGACAAGCTTACCGAAAAATTGGCCGATGTACGCGAGAGAACTCAGGCCATTATCGACGACGAGCACCGCGCTGCAAACGCAGTCGAGAAGAACCAGCAGGACGCGCTGCACTATGAGGACCTGGCAAAAGCCGCTCTGCGTAATGGCAACGAGGCTGATGCGCGCGCGTTTCTTAGGAAGAAAGTCGACCTGGCCTCTCAGGGCGAGTCGCTGCAAGAAGCATACGAGGCCATCCATGAGGCTGCCGATAAGATGCGTCGTCTTCACGACAGGCTGGTGAGACAGATCAATGAGATTGATGAGCGCAAACGCGCCGTGCATCCGGACAACCAGACCCAAGAAGGCGAAGAGGTTTTGGGAGGCGCACCTGGCTCTCTAGAGGAACTCAACAACCGTTTCGAAGAGCTTGAAGCGGCTCGTCTCGCTGAAGAGGCCGAACTTTCACGGTTGCGTGCCGAGCTTGGTATATGGTGAGTCACGAGGACGCGGGTTCTGTCTCATTGCCCAGGTAAATAGATAAGAAGTGGTTGAGAATATCTCGGCATAAAGAACTCATTGGTACGAATTGCATCAGAATGAGCTGAACATAGCGTACCTCTTTGTTTTGGCTTGCACAGGCTGTTCCCGCAAGGGCTTCTCGGCTATAAAAGTCCGAATTAAATCAAGTACCATTTTAAAGCCACCCGTACTTCCCAATTGTGAGAAGTACGGGTGGCTTTATGCTTGAAAGACTGACTCATGGCACATTGTACCTTAGGCTTTATTAGTCTAAAGCATTGGCACAAGATACTCTTTATGCCCAGGGTTTGAGGGTTGCGGCATGGCGGGCTGCGATACGGCCTGAGCTCATGGCTTCACCAAAGTTACCGCCCTGGTTGTAGAGGTAGGGATACGGAGCGCCCATTTCACCGGCACCATAGAGGCGGGGAATTGGAGCGCCGTCAACAGCGTTCACGATCTGACCATTAGCGTTGCGCTTGGGACCACCCTGGGTGTTGAGCACGGTGTTGCGAATCTCGGTAACGTAATACGGAGCCTCAATCTTCTCGAGATCAAATGCCTTCTTAAAGATTACGTCGTTCTCATGACCGGGACTCGGAACAACATAGCCATGAGCGCCAAGGTCCTGGCCGCGATGGAACATCTCGTCATTATTGTTCTCGCAGAACTCATTGTACTGGCCAATAGTTGCGGTAATATGGTCAAGATCATAGCCGGTAGCTGCTGCAACTTCTTCGAGAGAGTCGCACTTGATGATAACTCCGGCTTCAACGCCCTCATCATTGCTCGCAAGCATGTGGAAAGCCTTCTTAAGCTGGCCTACAAAGCAAGAAGCCGAGAATACACTTGCTGCGTCATAAGCATTCTGGCCAAAGATGCACCAACCGCCGGTGGGAAGATCAAGGTCAGCATATGCACCATGACGGAAGATCTTGCCGTGGCGGGTAAGGCCTTCTCCAATACCCATGCAGTCCTCGTTCATATAACGGTCGCCGTAGCCATCGAGGAAGATATAGTCATGGGTCTTAAAGTTGGGCCAGGTAATAGCGTCATCATTGTCTGCTGCAAGACAGCGGAATCCCGGGTAATTACCCGAGAAGTTATTCATATGCCAAAGAGCGGCGCCTGCCTCTTGAGCAGCCTTAATACCATCGCCCTTGTTCCACCAGGAACCTTTGCCGCGTGTACCCTCGTAACCGCAAGGACAATTAGCCTGCATCATCTCAGTGGAACCCTCAAAACCGCCGCATGCCAAAATAACTGCCTTGCGGGCTTTGTAGCAGTTACCAGCCTCATCAATTACGCCGTGAATCTCGCCATCCTGGGCTTTAATAAGGCGCACAACACGGGTATCAAACTGGAAGGGAACATCCAGGTCCTGGGCTGTATAGTACATATTGAGCCAAAGGGTACCGTTGCCGTCAGTGTTGCGGCCGGCTGTGGGATTAATAAGGTACACATGTTCGCCGCCGGGCATCTCGGGAAACTCGGGCTTGACTTCCTTCTTAAGCTCTGCACCGCATACGTCAATCAACCACTCTTCATTCTTGCAAAGCTCCTCTGCCCATGCAGCCATGGTGTCTTCTTCTATTGCATACGGCAAGCTCAGAGCCGTTTGGTATTCAATGGCAGCTTCGGGTGAGTCTGGTGCAAATACGCCCTGACCACAGCAGCGTGAGTTGCCGCCCATCTCTTCTTCAGGAGCTACCTCGAGGACAAGAGCATCACCAAGATTCTCATGGTAAACAGTAATTGCAGCTGCAAGGCCTGCAGCTCCGGTGCCTACAATAATATAGTCGGCCTCGGCTGCCCAGGCGGTTTCGTCTGCCATGGCGGGAGCAGTACTCAAAGCTACGGTAGCGCCAGCGGCGGCAGTAGTGGCGGCACCCTGTAAAAACGAACGACGTGAAATCTGCATTGCTCTTTCCTTTCCTTTGACATGCCAATACATACTCTTTGTATTGATTGGTAGACCGCATGTTGATAAATCCTTGTGATCCTTTATCCTATTCGGTGCGGCTGACGATTGTAGTTTGCACCCTCAAATTCTGTCTGGCTATTGCCTTGGAGGGTAATTCTTGTATCATATTCGGTATAAATCACACTACCCTGTTTTGGGTAGTGCGCTATAATACCTGGTTAATAGTTTGTATATTTACGCAGGAAGGTTGTCTGTCGTGAAGGAATTTTTACAACAATACTTACCTTTTAGGTGGCAGTATTTGGGATTTGCATGCTTGCTCTCCGCGTTTGAAGTCTTAAGACGAATGGCGACTTCATTCCCTTTAGCCATATATGAAAAAGCCCCGGCTTGGGGATGTCTGGGTGCTATGGTGCTTGGTGCATTCGCAGCATGTGTTTTGGTCTTTTTGAGCGCTAACTCACAACGTCACTCTTTGAATATCAAACAGCTTTGCATTATCCCGGCCGTATTGACTGCAATTTCTGCATGTCTCTTTGTTTTTTGCTTACAAGGCGCTCAGCCCTTTGTTACCACGGGCTGTGTTATAGCCTATGGATTTACAGGCGTTGCCCTGGGTTTTTCTTTTATCTGTTGGATACAAGTCTTCTTGCGTCAAAAACCGCTTCATGTTTTGACACTTGTTGCGTTTTGCAGTGCAATCAGCGGGATTATAAACTGCTTTGTCATACCTCTTGAAAACCCGCTGGCTGCTTGCATTGTGGTCATGTGTCTTTTGCTTGCAGGTTCTTGCTTACTTTTGTTTTGTAATTTCTCAACACAAGACTCTGCCCAGCAACCTCATCAGCCTGAGGAACACTCGCATTTTGTTTATCATGTTCTGCGCGCCATCAGCTTCCCGCTCATAGGTTTTGCCCTCGTATTTCTCGACTACGGCATCAGAGCGTTGCCCGTTCTTGACAATCCCGCACTTACCATCCACCATCCCGAGATTGCCCTCATTGGACGACTTCTTTTGGCTGGCACGGTTATTACTCTTGTTGTATTCGTTGGCGAAGCACGCCTGAGCTCTCCCAAGTATTTGATGGCTCTGCTTCCGGTATTTGCTGTTCTCTTGGCATGTTTTACCTTTGTGCGCCTGTTCGCACCGGGTGAGCCTTTTAAAAACATCATTTCAGTTATGGGTACGGCTGCATTGAGTGGGTTCTTGGCTGCGATTATGATGTTCTTAACATGGGAGTTGCAAGGGCAGAAGGATTCTGATTCTTTAAAGTGTTCCTCGGCAACCTTAGGTCTTGCATTTTTGGCATATCCTTTAGGCATGCTGCTTTTTACTCTTGCAGGAGATTATGCATTTGACATAGAGATGCTTCTAATCTTTGTCTACGTTGCCATCCTCGCAGTTATAACCATGGTACAAGCAGTGCCTCAGCCGTCTTCAGGAGTCTCAATAGAAGACCGCTGTTCTGCTATTGCCCAAGAGCATGACCTCTCAGATCGCGAAGCCGAAGTGTTTGGACTTCTGGCTAAGAATATGTCTGTAGAAGACATAGCTGAGAAACTCTTTATTTCCACGGGCACTGTCCAAGCCCATAAAAAACGAATATACGCAAAGCTTGGCGTACATAAACACGCCGAGCTCCTGGGACTGGTCTACCAAACAGACAAATATAATTGATTTGAGCTATTCTGAGAAGCGTGGTATTATTTTCACATCTGGAGTTTTGTATTACCGGTTGTAACGGAGGCTTGAGATGAAGCGAATTCCAGTTGTTTTCTTTATGAGCCTTGTCCTCTTTGCGTTAGGCGTATCGGCTACGTTTGCATCTGAAAACCAGATCATCGAGGTCACTCATACCGAGACTGCCATTGCAACACCGGTCATGGAAATGTCGCTTGAAGAATATGCCGAGAATAACCCGGATTATGCAGATGCAATTATTACTCCGAACATCCGGAAATATGAACTTGCACCTTCTCAGACATCTCAAACTGCCCAGGCAACCCAGAAAGATCAAAATAAGGCTGTACAACTCGAGTCAGACGACAATGATGGTCTCTCGATTCATGCCATACCTGCTGAGAACCTGGAACGGGGCATTATTGGTACTGATGACCGCGAGTACGTTTGGGATTCAAGCGCATACCCATACTCGGCCATTGGATATTTGGTGGTTCATAAGCGCTGCGGTTGCCAAACCACGGGTACCGGCTTTATGGTTGGTTCCAAAACCCTTCTGACCGCTTCGCACTGCATTGTTTGCTCAGAGCATCATAAAACAGCCGACATGATTGAGATATATTTTGGATACCAGCCCGACGGCAGCTATTCATACGGTTATTTTGGAGGAACCTATTACTGGTATGGCACAGATTTTTCTGAAGAGTATAGCCTCTCAAGATGGGGCTGGGATTATGCCATTGTTGAGCTCGAAGAAAACGTGGGTGACTACACCGGTTACCTTGGTATTAAAGTCCGCCCTGATAAAGAGCTCGAGCGTGGTCTCTTCCAGCTCGCGGGGTATCGTGACGGTATTATGATGTATAGCTTAGGTACAACGTCTGTTTATAACAGCAATGTTATTTATCATGATGCTGATTCTATTCCCGGATATAGCGGCTCGCCTTTGTTTGACGGTGAATACTATGCAACCGCAATTCACGTTGCAGAACTTAACGACTCTACAAGATGTATCGCATGCCGCATCACAAAAGATATTCTTAAACAGGTCCGGGAAATCGAAGCATAGTTCGCTAACCGGCGTATTCATATGTTTGGAAGCGGCTGTTTATTCCTCTGATGCTTGCTTGACTATTTCTTCTATAAGTTCCTTGCGAGTGCTGACACCTGCTTTTTGGTAGATGTGGGCGACGTGGGTTTTTACGGTATTGTACGAGATACCCAGGTCTTGTGCCATTGCGTTAAATGTTTCGCCTGTTACAAGCACAGCGAGCACGTCTTTTTCGCGAGCCGAGAAACCAAACCTCTCGGCTGCGGCTGCAAGGGACTTCTTATTGAGAGGCGAATCTTCCTGTAAAGTGTTGGCTTGCGGTTCTGGTGAGTCGTCGAGGATAAAGAGCGAACCAAAAAGCGCTCCGTAACGGCCGTTTTCGCTATATGAAAGCATAAAACTCAAGTTGAGAGCCAAGAAAGCCACAACAATACATATGCCCCAAACAAGCTCGGTCGAGGCGCCTATGAGCCTGTCGGCAGCGATTGAACCTACGCACAGACCAATATCATTTACTGCAATAATCGAGGCGAATCTAAAGATAAGGTCACGCGGATGGGTACTTTCCAAAAACAGAATTGCATACAGGTACAACGAGAAAAACGATTTACCGGCAAAAATGAGCGAACCGCTTGCAAGACTGCCCTGGTAGGTCACAAAAGGAAGCAAGAGTAACCCGGCGGAGAGAAGCGGGGCAAAAACGAGCGAGAGAAACGTTGCCCTGCGCTTACGGGCAATCCACACACCGGCAGAAATGAGCGCTACGAGGATTACCAAACCACAGGATATAACCTCGACTCTCTTTGGAGATGAGCCATCTGAGGTAGGGTCTCCCTGGTAAAATGCCATACCAAAGGAGTATAAAAAGGCGCAGGCCATGAGCATAAGAGGAAGAGCCGGTAGTGGGTGGCTACCGGGTTTCTCGGCATTTATTGCGGTATTTTGGGACGGACACAAACAGTACATGAGGATAAGCGGCATCGCGGTAAGCAACACGAGGGCAAAAAAGCGCGGAACATTAATAACAATGATGGTATAGACCTGGCTGAGCAAGGTTGCACCCACAAGCTTGGCAAAAAGCTGATTGCCGGCGTCACTTCCAATATAGAGAACTGTCATCATGAGCAGGCCCGCCGTGAGAAACCCTATCCCTGCGATACACACGTATGCACACGGTAAAAGCATGAGCTCATGAGTTATATAGAGAAGCGGCATACAAAGCGCAATCGGTATTGCAAAGAGGTAGCGATACCAGGGGGTTTGGCAAAGACCCTGGCTAAATAACCAGCCAAAACAAATGACGCCAATAGCATGAGACGAGGCGCTTACGAGCGCAAACCACTCGGTACCCGGCTCGTGGTTCCAAAGGTATCCAACAGACATTGCCGCAAGACCCAAAGCAAGATAGAGCCCCAATGCACCTATTTGCTTGAGAAGCATCCTGTTTGAGACCGACATAATCGCTGAACCCCGCACGTGAAAGGCGAATACTGCTATGAGAAATAGTATATCGCCACGCAACGCATTGCAAGCAAAGAGTTTTTGGAAAGCAGAGCAGATGAGAGGACAAAGGTCATCTCGCGATATCCGACGCTGTATTTATCTCATAATTTGTATCAAGGAGTTCTTTATGCCGAGGTTTTCTCGGCCACTTCTCGGCTATTTACCTGGGCAATGAGACAGAATCCATATCCTTGTGACTCGAAACCACTAAAGGGAACAGTACTCCATTGCGCACGGCAACACCTCGTTTTGAACCTCATTTATCCAATTAATTAAGTACCATAGAAAGTTCTGAACTCGATGCCGAGAAGAACATGCAGGTCAGAAGCATATGCCTTATCGGTATTGATCACATGTGTAACTAATTGACTCAATTAATCCAATTTCTTTGGTTCATAAACCGCAATGAACGTGCGCAAGCATATAACCTGACAAAAGGTGCGTCCTTTTGTCAGGTTCTCCAAACGTATGAATACACCGGTTAGTGGACTACGTTTCAAGTTCGCAGACCTGGTTGAGAATATCTTTGGTGATGCGGCATACAAGGCAGCGCGAAGCATCGGTGAGCCCTGCGACATGGATTGCCGTTGCGTAATACTCGCTGTCAAACAAGGGGGAGCCGCTGTATCCGGGAATGGCGTCAGTGTCGTGATAGATAACATGGCTGTTATATACGGATGGCAAGGTTTTCACCGAAAAAGAATGTGATAATATTAGCAATTTGATTTTCTTTGAAAGCGTAAATCTTGGTCGTGATATTGATCGTGTTTGTACTGAGGTATATGCAGAATATGGGTTAGCTTATGAGGTGAGGTGATTTAATTGGATCGCGTTGCGAAATGGCAATACTAATACAAGGGAGGCTTTTGCTGAAGCTTTTGCAAATTCTCAATTAGGAAATCCTAATGAGGTTGGAAAAGCAATGAATTATTGGCTAAAATCACAAGGGTTCAATGTCTAAGGAGGTAAAGACATGTATACGATGCCTTATTTTATGACCAACCCTGACTGGTATACATCGCCTTATGAAGATGAAGGTGAATTGAATATAACTGATGAAGAAAAACGTTATCAATTGACTGATAAGGCACCTCAAGAAGCGATTGATTCATATAACGCATACTACAATACGATTGAAGATCAAAAAAATAAATATGAAGCGGCTGGTTTAGAGATTGATTTTTAGAGGTCAACTATGCACATCCGATCAGCTAAACTTATTTGCGATAAGTGCAGTAAAGAGATCGATATTGATCCAGGACTCGAAAACCCATTCTGTTCGTCATTTGTTGTAAGCGAATCGCCATACCGTGATTGGGGCGAAGTGAAAGGAAAGCATTTTTGCGGAGATTGTTACCAGGCATACAAAGATATGGTTTCAGCTAAGGAAGCAGAAATCGCCGCAAGGTTTAATCTATAGCAATTGACATATAGATCATTTTAGAGTTTTTAAGCCGTCCGCAAGGGCGGCTTTTCGATGGGTGGTTATATGGGTGGAAGAGGCTCAAGTAGTGGTATGAGTAAATACGGAAATCCATATGGGAGCCAGTATCACTCATTACTCACAGTAGGTAATATCAAATTTGTCGAAAAGAATAGCAAACAATCTGAGACACTAATGGAGACCATGACAAAAGGCAGGGTCTATGTTAGGGTTGATGAATCTGGAAAACTTCGTGAAATTGTCTATTTTGACAATAATAATAAACGAGTGAAACAGATTGATTTAGCTCATTTACATGATGGTATTAATCCTCATACACATCATGGTTATGAGCATAATGAAAACGATTCTGCCAAAGGATACTCAAATTTAACAACTGAAGAAAAAAAGATGGTTGAAAGAGTTCGTAATATTTGGGATAATACAACCTGACTTCCGACTACAAAATTCAAAAATGGTGCTATGAGGTTGATAGTATTTTGCAATTTAAAATACTATCAACTTGTTTTTTCGTAAGATAATAGTTATTAACGGGAATTGAATATTTCTTCTCGAGCTCATCAAGTAACTCCGATGATCTCGA
>JAFWFL010000122.1 GCA_017515595.1 Coriobacteriales bacterium | reverse complement strand
ATAGACATATCGCTCGATTAAAACAAAGACAGAGAAGCTGTCCTTGCATCTTAAGCCCTTCCCGACAACCAACACTTTAGCGCCGGGAAGGGCTAATCTGGTACCAAAAGTCGGCGAAATTAGTTCATATATTGTGCAATTCCAAACCAGGTTTCCCAGCAGGTTGTTACCATATTGTCGCAATTAATGCTAAATTTGTGGTATAATACGTCGCGATGTGGTAGCATTTGGTATGTCATTACGTCGCAAAGGATATTTATGCTTGCTAGGAGTATTGACAAAGAATTGTTGTTATGGAAGCAAAGCTCTTCCCGGCAAGCTTTTTTGCTCACCGGAGCACGCCAAGTTGGCAAAACCTATGCGGTGCGAAAATTTGCCCAAGAGAATTATGAGAGATTTCTCGAGATCAATTTTGCTGAAACTCCTTCTGCATGCACCATATTCGAAGGCGATCTGGATGCACGGACACTCATCTCATCAATAACCGCTTATTCTTCTTTGCCTCTTATTCCCAATAACACGCTTATATTTTTTGACGAGATACAAGAATGTCCCCGTGCACGAACTGCTATTAAGTTCCTTGTAGATTATGGGTTTTATGACTACATAGAGTCGGGATCATTACTCGGAGTACTTTCTAAAGACGTACCTTCATTACCGGTTGGATATGAAACGCTCCATAGAATGTATCCTTTGAGTTTTGAAGAATTTTTGCGCGCTCTTGGAATCCAGCCGGAAGTCTTAGAAATAGTTCAGGCGTGTTTTTTGGAACAAAAAGCTGTTCCTCAAGCTATTCATGAACGGCTTCTGCATATATTTAGGCTCTACGTTACATGCGGCGGTATGCCACAAGCAGTACAACAACTTGTTGACACCAATGACCTTGCGCGAGTATTACAAATACAAAAAGATATTCTTGCGTTATACAGAGCAGATGTTGCTAAGTATGCTGCCAACAAGCCCCATGTATATCGCATTTTTGATGCCATACCGGGAGAACTCGATCAAGAGAATAAGCGGTTTAAATTAAGTGATCTCGCCAAAACAGCAAGAATGGAACGTTATGAAAACGATTTCATGTGGCTGATAGATGCCGGAGTTGCTTTGCCCTGCTATAATGTGAAGACACCGCAAAAACCACTTCTGCTTAATGAACAGCACAATCTCTTTAAACTCTATCTGTGCGATTGTGGTTTATTAACAGCCATGTTCGAAGACAATATTCAATACGAACTCTTAAAAGGCAATGTTGGTATTAACTGGGGCAGTGTACTAGAAAATGTTGTTGCACAAGAGCTTGCATCCAATGATTCTAAACTCTATTACTATGACCGCTCGAAGATGGGCGAAATCGATTTCCTTATTCAGACCGGCAATAGTGTGATTCCGGTTGAGGTTAAATCCGGCACAGACTATATGACGCACAGGGCTTTGAATAAAATTCTGGATATAGATGAATGGAAGCTGTCCCAAGCATACGTATTATGCTCAGGTAACCTTGAGATGCGTGGTAAAATAGCCTATATCCCATGGTATATGTTCATATATCTTTTACATAATGATATAGATCACCTTTATGTACAGTGGTGAATGTCTATTTGGATACAAAAAATTGTACAATAACCTGACCCCAGTACACACAAAAAATTGTACAATAACCTGACCCCAGTACACATATATCTTTATGTATATATGGCAATAGCCGTTACATCCGGGTATAATACGTAGCCAGCGAGATGGCTCAATTATTATGAGCAAAGGAGGTGATTATATGTCTCATCATAAAGAAGCCAATCGTATACCATGGCACCCGGGATTTGTAAGTGCTATGGAATTAGAACTCAAAGAAGACGCAGAATATCTTGTATTTGACAGTGAACACGAACTCAATAAAGAACCGCTCTCAATTGATCTTCTTATTATTAAAAAAGACCCTCAAGTAACAATTACCAATGAACTTGGTGCATATTTTAAAGGATATAACATTTTAGAATACAAATCAGAACAAGACGGAATCTCAATAGATGACATTACGAAGACAATAGGTTATGCATGTCTTTATAAAGCCTATGGATCACATGTTGATGAAATTAAACTTACCGATATCACCGTAACACTTACAAGACGCGCAAAACCAGTAAAAGCACTGAAGCAGCTTAAAGATTTGGGCTATAAGGTTTATTTACTTTCACAAGGCGTATATGCGATAGAAGGACTTCAGTTTCCGCTCTATATTATTGTTACGAAAGAACTTGACATTACTTCGCATATTTGGTTATCAAGTCTAGCTAAGAATCTTGATATTGAACATATTCGAATATTCACAGAAGCAGCCGCTACACTCACAGATAAACATGATCTAATATTGCGTGACTCAATGGTAGAAGCAATTGTCCCCGGAAACATCCCGGGCTTTCAAGCACTTAAGGAGGTATCAGATATGAACGACGCAGTATATCAAATCTTCAAAAAAGAGATGGATGAAAACTGGGCAGAAGGCAAAGCAGAAGGAAAAGCAGAGGGAAAAGCAGAAGGTATCATTGAAACATCTAAGGAATGCGGCCGTACTATTGCAGACACAGTAGACCGTCTCATGAAAAAGCTTGGCTTTACCCAGGAAGAAGCGATCAGAGAGGTTAACCGTCTCTGGGTTTAGTAATTCGATTTTTGGTGGTAAGCTGAATTTCAAAATGCAGCTTACCACCAAAGTTTCACCCATCAGACTCCGTCTCCATGTTTAACCTTGTTTGTAGAGAACATATGCATAATAGTGGGAAAAGCAAAAATATATACAGTGGCGATGAGGGTAGTTTAGGTGACACAAGTCCTGCCGATATGATCAGATTACATGCTCTATTGGGTCATTCTGCGTGCTGATAAGAGCATCTTCTGTAGTATCGTTAATAATTGGTATTTCCGGAGAATTCCAGGTAGCAAATGCCAGACCGGAAAATAGCATTTATCTGTAGACAAAGCAGCATATTTGTTCAACGAGTTGGTAGGGCTTTATTCCAATTCCTCGATCAGAACGAAGCTCAAGCAACTGTCTTTGCGTCTGAGGCCTTTCCCGACTACCAAGACTCTGGCGTCGGGAAAGGCTTGCAGAGCTCTTACGAGGTGATTGTTGACTTATGCCGGAATAAAAACAAGGTCTTCACCGTCAGGGCCGGGGATGGTTACCGAGGCAACGTCTGATGCATCTATGAGGCGGTTAAAAAGGTAGCCCAGACCTCCGTCATCGAGCCACATAGAACCATTATCGTTCATAACATCTGCGTCTTTTACAACGTACTGGGTGCCGTCATTAAAGGTGATGATAACGCTGTTGATACGCCAGATTTTTTCCTGCGCAGCTTTATGAGCGTTCTTACGTGCTTCCAGATCAGCACGTGTGGGCTCAGGATCAGCTGAATGGAATTGAATCATGCCTAACAGTTTTGCATCTGTTTCTGGCCAGGGGAAATCTGCTGGGAAATAATTGCTGTATTTTTCTATTACATATTCCGTACCGTCATCGTAGAAAAGTTTTACTCTGTCATTTGAAGCAATTAAATCAGAACTTTTGTTAATAGCTGCAGCTATCCTATAATTTTGCTCTTGATTCTCAGATATAGCCAATTCAACAGCGGCTGGGTCATTGTAATCAAGCGGCTCTATAGGAGCGTCATCTCCAATATAAGTGCATACAATTATTATAGCTTGGCCAGCCTCGTTTTTCTCGGTTACTTCTACGGTATACTGGCCGGCCCATGTATAACCTGAGCCATCACTATGGATATAGTAGATCAGATCGTCTGATCCAGCTGCATTCTTACCAACGTACGATTCATCATACATCAAAAGGTTTGTTTCACTGGGGTCACCGGCATAAGAAAATACGATTACTCCTGCGCGGCCATTCTCGGTTGTCTCGGTAACTTCCATGGTGTAGTCACCTTCATACTTGAGAACAGACCCATCCTGTTTTATGACCATTAAAGCAGCCATTGGTAAACCAAGCTGTGCAAGATCTTTCTGAGCATACTCGCCAATGGGACCGTCAAACACAATGCCTAATGGAGAAATAGAAGCGCTGTAGTCTTTTGCTAAAAGCTTAGTAGTGTTTAGTTGAGCCGATGGATAGAAGGGCTTAGAAAACTCATCCCACTGGCCGGATTCATCAACGCCGTGGATTCTCCATATGAGCTGGCTGTCGGCATACTCTCTAAAGGCAGGCTGGAAGTACATGACCACATGAAGCTCTGTCTCTGTAGAAAGGTTTTTATCGAGAATGAGCGTGCTGTTACGGCTGCTATGGCGGTCTTCTACCATATCAGTACCGCTATAGATACTGATACCGCGCAGTGAACAAGGCTCATAAAACACGACTTTACCATATCCGGCGTCCCTTAAGCCTTCAAAGCCTGAAGGGTCGGTTATGGTAAGCGTCGCTACACCCAAACCGTTTTGGTCTACTACTACGCTGTCAATCGTTACCGTTAGATCGCCGTGTGAAATGCTGATTCCAACTTCCTCGGCTTCAGCTCCCACGAGTTCACGGGCTGTTTCTTCTGTAACTGTTACCCATTCTTTGGCCGGAACGGTAAGACTACCGGGTTTATAACCATATTCTACCTCGTGTACCTCAACGTCCTCCTGGCCTTTATCGCCAAAGGCGCTTTCAAAAAATGTACTGCCGTTCACTACGGCAAACGCTGTTCCTGCGCATACGAGCGTACTTGCCAAGGCAATGCCCGCTGTTTGCAATGCGGTACGTGTTTTAATCTCATACCCGCCGCGAATCTTCATCATGACCTCCTCATACGTGTTGTCTGAGGCGTGCAAGCTGCCGCATGCTTCGCGGAGCTTACAAGAGAGCAGCAGGTCATCTATGGTCTTGCGGCATTCGGGATTATTTTGCAGGGTTTTATTCCTCATGATTGTACACCTTCTCCAAGCTTGCGTGCTAAACGCATACGCCCGCGAGCCAGCCAGCTGCGTATGGTCGATGCAGGTTTACCGAGCATCTCTGCGATTTCCTGAGCTTCGTAACCCTCGTAATAGTGCAGGTATATGGTAATGCGCTGGTTTTTGGGAAGCTTCATTACCAGGCCCAGGAGCTCACGCGATTCTGCTACGGAATCGCCGCTCTCAGCGGGATCAGCGAGTGTCTCGACATACGTGTCAAGGTCATCTACGCTGCGACGCCAGATTTTGCGGAACTCGCTCTTACAAAGGTTGCATGTTGTTTTGATGAGCCATGCTTTAAGATGCGCATCGTCTTCGAACTGCTTCCCGCACCGGTAAAGCGCCACAAAGGCATCCTGGCAAATATCGTCTGCATCTGCTGAGCTGCGCAGATAATGGAACGCAATGCGAAACACCATATCGCGATGGCGCTGAACCGCACTATGAAACCAAATGGCATCAGGAGCATCTACGGATTCCTGATAATGAGCATCCCGCTGTACAGGAGCTCCAATTGTCCACGGGCTATGGCCTGCGCTTTGGGTATCAGTCACAGCTTCGCAAAACGGAACTGCTGTACTCTGTGCAAAATGCAGCTGTCCAACAGCCTTTTTGCGCGGAGCCGCGTAGCAAATAAGCCCTCTTAAAAAAGACCAAACTCTCACAAACCGCCTCCAACTTGCAAATACTTGTATGAAGGATCCTTCGCCTATAACACGCTCTTTCAACCCTCCGCGTTGCACAGAACGGCTGACTCCATAAGTTAAACATAAGTGAAAGATTGTGCACAGTAATATGAGGCGCAGCGAAGTATTACTCCACTGCGCCTCACTCAAATAAAAATCTCTCTGTCAAGAATTGCCGTTATGAGAGGCAGGCTGGCCTGTTCAAGCTCTAACTTCTATTCGAGACCAGCGAGGGTGCGGCCTACGAGGTAGCCAAAGCAGAGGCAGCGGCCGTGGCTTACGGCGCTGATGTGGTGCGGGTAGGTTCCAAAGAACATGGAGCCGCTTGTGTTGCCAAGCGCATAGAGGCCCTCAATGGCAACGCCCTCAGTGTCGAGTACCTGGGAGCGGTCGTTAACCTTGAGACCGCTTACCGTGGTGAGGCAGGCGCCGCTCTCCTCGATTGCATAATACGGAGGCTCAGTCATGGGAATCAATGTTGCGGGATCCTTACCAAAGTCCTCGTCAACGCCCTTCTCGCAGAGCTCGTTATAGCGCTCGATGGTCTTGTGGAGATTCTCCTTGTTAATGCCGGTTTTCTCGGCAAGTTCATCAATTGACCCGGCTTCTATAAGGAGACCCTTGATGCTGTCATACATCATTTGGCTGGGCAGACAATATGTTCATCGCAGGGCGGCACCGAAAGACCTCCTGATGTTGATTTAAATGTGTACGTGGGTTAGCATCAGCTTGTCCAAAAAACGGCGCCAGAGCCACAAACAAAAGGAGGCCTTTCGATGAATATTCAGTAT
>JAFWFL010000121.1 GCA_017515595.1 Coriobacteriales bacterium | reverse complement strand
TTGCAGTAGTCTCCCGCGCATGACGAGGCAAAAATGCGACCGAACCAATAATGATGGGCAGACAAAAAGGAACAGCAATGTAAAAAAGCACTGACCAATTCTGATTACCGGCGATGCCCAAAATAGCGCTGCCAACGGCGCTTCCCAGCATGTTTGCTATGCCAGTAACCCCTGCTGCGAGCCCCAGAGCCATACCGCGCTTTTGCGGGGGAAATGCGGTTCCCATCTCTGCGTTTGCAACGGGAATCATACCGCTTGCGCCAACCGCCTGCAAAATGCGTCCCGCCAAAAGCAGGGGGAATCCTCCCCATGAAGCAGCCAGCCCGCAGATGGCTGACCCCGCGCAAAACACGCCTACACATGCGGTGAAAACAGATTTACGGCCGTTACGGTCAGCGAGCTTACCAATGATGGGAATGAGCGCCGCATAAAACAGCGTATAAATGTTGATCATCCTGATGCCCATTGCATCATTGATACCAAAGCTTTCTTGGATGACGGTGCGCACCGGCGCCACCATACCTACGTAAATCCCGCCAATAAAGAGTCCGGCAAGATAGATGGCAAGTTTAGCGCCAAGATTGTGCATACCGGATGATTCCCGCGATGAAGACATAAGCACGACCTTTAATAAGAACAATACTTACCATTCAGGTTTACAGGCACAAAACTGTTTTTTTCGAACCAAAACCCTGCAGGGTAGTACTATATCACGTCCTGTTCGCGTCACATTTCCATTCACATTAACAGTACTATGTCCTCCGTTTACGGAGTTCTGCAAAAACCTTTTGGTGGTTGAGGCTTATCAGGATGCGCACGTAACCAGGGCTATTTTGGCCACAAATTTTGAATCTGTGGCCATTTTGAGGTTCTGGCTCGCTTCAAACTCATGTTGCCGAGAAACCCGCGCAGGTATATAATACCCAATAGCCATCTGACCTGCGCGTTCTTCTCGGCATCAAGAGAGAAATTGATGCCAGTGGCCACACATTCAAAATTTGTGGACAAAATAGCCCTGGTTTTGTGCGCACCCCCCCAATGGCCTTATGTCCACGCAACATACTTGTTCAGGAACAGGATCACAACTCATAATGTTCTTCGCATGTGCCTTCTTGTGACGTATAATGCTGCATTGACCGTTGCCGAGAAGGACCTGGGAGCAATTCATGGCACACAATGACCGAGGGGATACACACAACCCATCCACAGCAGCAAATTCTCAAAAGGCGCGCAAGCTGCACGTGCAGCCTGACTCGATTGCCGTGCGTGGAGCCAGGGTTCATAATCTTAAAAACATTGATGTTGATATCCCTCTGGGACAGTTTGTGGGAATCGCCGGTGTTTCGGGTTCGGGAAAGTCTTCCCTTGCCCTGGGTGTCCTGTATGCCGAGGTGCCGGCGTTACCTTGAGGCGCTCTCAACCTATACGCGCCGCCGTATTTCTCAGCCGGGGAAAGCGAGTGTGGACCTGGTTGAGCATGTACCTGCGGCTTTGGCACTGCATCAGCGGCCTGTGGTTCCGGGTATCCGTTCAACGTTTGGCACCTCGACCGAGCTTTTGAACTCGTTACGGCTTCTGTTCAGCCGTCTTGGCAGTCACATGTGCCCCAACGGCCACCTGTGCCCGCCCGGCATGAATGTTGCTCTTGAGCTGCCCATTGAGTGTCCCGTCTGCGGCGCGGAGTTTTATGGACCAGGCGCCGAGTCTCTCGCTTTTAACAGCGAAGGCGCTTGTCCTACCTGCCAGGGCACAGGCATTGTACGCGGTGTTGATGAGTCAACCCTGGTTCCTGACGAAACAAAAACAATAGACGAGGGAGCTGTGCTTCCTTGGGGCACGCTCATGTGGTCGCTCATGAAAGATATAGCCCGCGACATGGGTGTGCGCACTGACGTCCCCTTTAACGAACTCACACCTTATGAGCGCGAGATTGTGTTCCATGGTCCTGCAGAAAAGCATCATCTTTTGTACCATAACGAGAAAACCGGCATTGCCGGTGAAATGGATTTTACCTATTATAGTGCTGTTTATACCGTTCAAAACGCCCTCGCTAAGGTAACTGACGAGAAGGGCTTAAAGCGTGTTGCCCGCTTTTTGCGCGAGCAGCCCTGCCCTGATTGCCTGGGCACGCGCCTTTCTGAAAAAGCTCGATCAAGCTTGCTTTGCGGAATCAATTTGGCAGAAGCAACCGCAATGACTCTCGATCAGCTGGTTGGATGGATTAGGCAAATCCCCGGCAGCGTAACCGGTGACCTCCGGGCTATGGCACAAAGTATTGTCGACACCGTCGCGGAGCCTGCCGCCCGCTTACAGCAGCTGGGCCTGGGATACCTTGCTCTAGACCGGGCAAGCTCAACGCTTTCTACCGGAGAGCGTCAGCGGGTGCAGCTTGCCCGTGCCGTGCGAAACCGCACCTGCGGTGTACTCTATGTACTCGATGAGCCAAGCATTGGCTTGCATCCGGCAAACGTCGACGGTCTTCTGAGAGTTATTGATGACCTGCTTGCAGACGGAAACTCTGTGGTAGCGGTTGACCATGACGTACAGCTTTTGCGCGAAGCAGAGCATCTTATTGAGGTAGGTCCGGGTTCGGGAGTCCAGGGTGGCATGCTGGTTGCGCAGGGTACGGTGGCTGAAGTCGCGGCAAACCCTGCGTCGCGCATCGGAGACTTTTTATCAGGAGTAAAGCAGGTTAGAGTTCGTGAACAGACTGCCGAGAAGGACATGTTTGCACACGGCGCGATAGTGCTCGAAACCGACGCCATTCATACCGTGCAGCCACTGCAGGTAACTATTCCCCACGGAAGACTCACCGCGGTCACGGGTGTCTCTGGTTCAGGCAAAACAACTATGGTGCTCGAAAGCTTGGTACCGGCGCTTCAGGCTGCCATTAAAGGCGAGCGGATGCCCGAGCATGTGCGCACTGTTGCGGGCGACGGCGTTCGTCGGGTCAACCTCATTGATGCGACCCCTATTGGCGCAAATGTCCGCTCGACTGTAGGTACGTATTCCGGTGCCCTTGATGACCTGCGTCGTGCATTTGCCGCAACTGCCGGTGCAAAAGAGCGCAAGCTTAAAGCCGGGGACTTCTCGTATAATACCGGTTCTTTGCGATGCCCTACGTGTGACGGTACCGGGCAAATATCCCTTGACGTACAGTTTTTGCCTGATGTTGACATTGTATGCCCTGACTGTGGCGGCTCGCGCTATGCAGGAGAAGCCTATAGCATCCGTCGCAATATTAAAAGCATGGACCTCGATATTTCGCTGCCCGAGCTTATTGCGCTCACGGTTGACGAAGCCCGCGTTTATGCAAGCGGTCTGCATACAGCCGTAAGTAAGCTTGATACCCTGCACAACCTGGGACTTGGATATCTTACGCTGGCCGAAGCCACGCCGGCACTCTCAGGCGGAGAAGCCCAGCGTTTAAAGCTCGCAAGTGAGATTGGCAAAGACCAGCGCGACGCTCTCTTTGTGTTTGACGAGCCAACCATTGGTCTGCATCCCCTTGATGTCGAAGTGTTACTGGAAGTACTTCAAAACCTGGTAAATGCCGGCGCCACGGTTATAGTAATCGAACACGACCTCGACATGATAGCCAACGCCGACTGGGTCATTGACATGGGCCCCGGTGGCGGAGAATCAGGCGGCCGCATTGTCTTTGCCGGTACCCCCCAACAATTAGCCCAATCCTCCCAAAGCATCACCGGCGCCTATCTTGCCAAAGTACTGTCATGAGTTTCTAAGAGATTGTGGGAATTGTTTTTCATATCATCCCCGCCTGGAAATGGCTACTCAGCTGATGCCGAGTAGGATATATCGCACAACCTGTCTTCGTGACTCACTCGTGACTTATCCAATCACTGTTCCTCTGGTTCTCATCTGTGATGATTTTGTGATGATATATATCACATTATTAAGTATTCTCAAGTATTCCTGTTACGACCATCACCCCTTTCGCGGAGCGTTTTGACCGCTTGCCCATATACGTGCTATTATCTGCTGCGCAGGGTTCGTTAAGCCCCCATTGGGTGAATGCTCCTTGAGCATTCTTTTTCCGGTGGTTTTGGCTCGGCGGGCATAGCAGTTACGAGAAAGGGATATTCAATGGAGATCACAAGAAGAGATTTCGTTAAGGATGCAGCCATTGGAACCGCCGCTGTAGCAGCTGCGACATCAATTGGCACCGTGGCGTTCGCCGCTGAGGGAACGGCAGCTGACGGTACATACACCGCTGCTGCTCAGGGACGCAATGGTCTCATCCCCGTAACAATTGAGATCAAGGACGGCAAGATTGCCTCTGCTGAGGTTGGCGAGAACATTGAGACCGACGTCTTCACAACCGACGCCATCCCCGCACTTCTCGAGAAGATTGTTGCCAACAACTCCTACAACGTCGATGGCATTTCAGGTGCAACTTGGACAAGCGCCGGCATTAAGACCGCTGTCCGTATGTGCATTGATGAGGCCGGCGGCAGCGCTGACGTTTACGGTGTCGCTCCCGAGGTTGTTCCTGCCGAGGACGAAGAAGCCACCTATGACGTTATCGTTGTTGGCGGCGGTATGTCGGGCATCATGACCGCAACACGCGCTGCATATCAGGGCGCTGCGGTTGCACTTGTCGACAAGGTTGGAATTCTGGGCGGCTGCTCACTCCAGTCATTTGGCGCTGCTATCTACAACGGTGCCGAGGCCATTCAAAATAGGTTCTACTCATGGATTCAGGACCAGCACTACATGGTAGATACGAGCCTTCTGCGCAAGTATCTTGAGAATAACGTAGACGCAATCAACTTCCTTGCAAGTTTTGACGAGCATGGTAAGTATGTAAGCCTCGAGTCTCCGTTCCTCATCACCTACATGGCTCGTCTGCCCATCATTGCTGATTTGATGGCAAGCGTCGAGGCTGCCGGCGGCAAGATTTATCTTGAGACCTGCGCGAAGTCGCTCATTACTGAGGGCGGCGCTGTTGTGGGCATTCAGGCTGAGAGGCTTGACGGTTCGGCCGTTACGCTCCATGCGAAGTCTGTTGTACTCGCAACCGGCGGCTTTGGTGGCGACACTGCCCGCGTTAAGGAGCTCTCGGGCTTCGACGTAGTCTGCGGCTGCCTTACCCAGTGCATCGGTGAGGGTATGGATATGGCCTTCGCAATTGGTGCAAAGGTTCCCAAGAACCTCGGTGGCCTCCAGCTGCATCAGACCCTCGCAACCGCGAACCTTGTTCAGTATCCGTACTTCCAGATGCGTATGCCTATGATTATGGGTTATGTCTCGAGTGTTCTTGACGTTACCAAGTCGGGCATCCGCTTCCGTGACGAGACCTGGTGCAACGTTGCTACTGCTGCTTCAACCGGCGGCGCCTTTGTGGGCGGCATTACCTACGCGCTCGTTGACCAGTCAATGGTTGACAAGCTCATGGCCGGTGGTACCCAGGCTATTGGCTTTGACCGTTCACCGGGCATGCCTCCTGAGTACAAGCCGCAGTTTGAGCCCACAACCCCGTGGGATGACTTTGACAAGGTGCTCGAAGATATGGTAGCCGGTGGCTGGGGCTACAAGGGTGAGACAATCGAAGAGCTCGCTATCAATGCCGGCATGGATCCCGAGGTTCTCGCTGCAACGTTCGAGGAGTATCAGGGCTACTGCGAGACTGGCGTTGACCTGGCCTTCAGCAAGGATGCTTCACTTCTCACGCCGTATGAGTATGGTCCATACTACCTGATTGAGATCACCTACAACCAGCTTGGTACCGTTACCGGTTTGG
>JAFWFL010000120.1 GCA_017515595.1 Coriobacteriales bacterium | reverse complement strand
TTCAACTATCCGGCTCTCAAGGTACATCTGCGCGTTGGACTGTGCCGCGGCGCAAGGTTGTACATTACTCCCCTCCATCGCCCAATGCAAGAACTATTTTTCTTATCACAGAATGGACATAAGTAAATTAATTCTTCTTTAGTGTCTCCCATTGGGGGTTTGTTATCTGATTGGGGATAGGGATAAAGACCCTTGTTTTCTTGAGGTCGACGAGAAAACCCGCTCTCTTAAAAGCGCTTAGCTGCTGCGGAACTCGCGCAAAGGACGCGCTCAGACAGTCCTCGCACCCGCAAAGCGCTATTAAGAGAGCTTTTCTTGAAGACCTCAAGAAAACAAGGGTCTTTATCCCTATCCCCAATCAGATAACAAACCTGAGAGCTTTTCTAGGTCAATCTAAAGATTATTTTGATCTATAGGAGAACCAGTAGATAAGGCCTACAAAGACGGCGCCGCCTATTATATTGCCTATGGTTGCTAACAATATATTATATATAGCACCGCCAATTGCGAGAGCGCCTGCGCCAAAACCCATGTTTGAGGCTATAATTCCCATTGGAAGGAAGAACATATTTGCTACGCAGTGTTCAAAACCCATGGCAACAAATGCCATAACCGGGAAAATTGTGGTAAAAATCTTATCAATAACCGTACGTCCCGCAAAACCCATCCAAACAGCAAGGCATACCAAGAGGTTGCACATGATACCTCTGAAGATTATCTGGCCTGCATCCAAAGACATTTTGGCAGAGGCAATCTTAACCATTTGATCACCTATGGTATTCACCGTCTCTGCTGATGCAAAAGTCTGTGTACCCATTAAACCACAGCCTGTAATAATGCCTACAAGCAGTAATGATCCAACGAGGTTACCGACCCAAACCAATCCCCAGTTCTTGAGCAGTGCTGCCCACGAAATCTTATCGCTTGCTTTGGCAATAATCATAAGAGAGTTACCGGTAAACAGCTCGGCTCCGGCAACAATCACGCATATAAGACCAAGAGCAAAACAAAAGCCTCCTAAAACAGATGAAGCAGCAAATCCCAGGCTTTGGTCTGCTTTAACAAACGTCATAAACAAAGCGCCCATACCTATTTGCATGCCCGCCATAATCGAGAGCATAAAAACACGGGCCGGTTCCATATTAGTTTTGTTAATACCAATTGTTTCTGCTTTGGCTTCTATACCACCACCCGCTAGACAGTCAGGTTTTGTGGCGAGAATATCTTCTTTTGAAGCTTCCATACGTCTTGCCTCTCCTTCTGTAACCTCATTCTGCGTTTGGCAGCCTACTCTCCCATGTATTGTATTCTATCTAAGGGTATGTTTTAGTTGGGTATTCATGATTTTTTGTAATTGGTTTGTGCAAATGGTTTTTCTTTTGCGCGTTAATCGTTTTTATATAAGAACTTTGCGTTAAAAAGTTTGTTTGCAACGTATAATATAACAAGGCTACTGAAAGGAGTTTGTTATGAAAGTCACCAATCAAAGCAGACTGCCAATGCGGGCTGCAGGAACCTTGTTGTGTCTCATCGCTTTGGTGTTTTCTATGGCTTTTACCAGCGGCTCCGCTTTTGCGGCAAACACCGTGGGTACAACCGTTACACCGGGTGCACAAACAACAACATCAACACCAGCAACTACGACAGTCAAAAAGGTACCGGCTACTGACATTACGCTTTCTCAAACGAGCCTCGTTATTGCAGATAATGGCGCTATGTGGCAGCTCTATGCAACGGTCCAACCATCTGATTGTACGGATAAGGTTACCTGGCGCTCAAGCGATACACGAGTTGTGAAGGTAGACTCCAACGGTATTGTTACCAGTGTTAATCAAGGTACCGCCACAGTAACGGCAACGGCAGGCAACTATACCGCTGTTTGCACGTTTACCATTGTTAAAGGTGTAACCGGCATTAACCTGAACAAACGTTCTTTGTCTCTCCAATCAGGCGAAACAAAACCGCTTATTGGTGAAGCTGTCCCATATGATGCTTACAACCGCGACGTCGTGTGGATGTCAAGCAATCCAAACGTTGCTTCCGTTGACTACCAGGGCAACGTAACCGGCATCAGAAAAGGAACGGCTGTCATCACCTGCGCTTCGACTGATGACAGCGGTGCTACCGCTAAATGCAACGTAACGGTAACTAACAGTGTATACTACTGCTCAAGCCCTGATCAAATGGAAAGTAAGCACGTATATGATTTCAATTGTTCAGATGTATGGGTCTACACAATTCCCGGTGCCCGTGGCGTTGCACTGACATTCGATGCACGCACTTATACCGAACCCTGTTATGACTTTATTGAGATTTGGGACAACCAGGAACGTATGCTCGGCAGCTTCTCGGGTACCGAGCTCGCAGGTGCAACCGCTTATGTTGAGGGCGATACCATAATGATTTGCCTGCGCACTGACGACACTGACAACGAGTGGGGCTTTGATGTTTCATCAGCTTGGGCTTATAACCCTGACGGCTGGGTAAACACTTACTATGGCAAGATGTATTACATTGACGGTGCACCTTTGGCCGGCGAAGTACTCCTTGACGGTAACTGGTATTATTTTGATCCGGAGACCGGTTATATGGCCACCGGTTTGACAGAGCTGCCCGGCGGCATTACCAAGCTTTACGGTGATGACGGTATTCGTATTGTTGGCTCAGTAAAGATGGACGACGGCTGGCGCTGGTTTAACGAAGAAAACGGCGAGATGTACATTGGTCTCCATCACCTTCTGGATGGTACCTGGACCTATTATGACGAAGACGGCATTTCACAGAACGGAACCTTTACGTTCTTAGGTCAAAAGTATCACTTTGGTGCATATGACCGCATGGATAGCCCCAAGACCACCACATTGCCCGATGGCTTTATGGCTGAGGAGCACGGCGGCCCAACGCTTGCCTCTCTCGGAATTTCCACAAAATAAAACAAGTAACAAAAGCATTATAGGTTAACAAGGGAGCCAGGCAAACTACTGCTTGGCTCCCTTGTTATTACCGTTTGTTTTGCAGAATCTTTCAAACCATGCAAATTCGAATACTTCTTAAGAATCTGCCGTGAACACCATACGTGCGCTTTGGCCGCACTATGGTGTTTTTTATTTCCTTAAATGCCTCGCGCTCCCCCTTTTGTTCCAACAGCTCAAGCATAGAACGCAAAAGGGCATTAGCATCATTATCTATCAAAAGATCAGTAACCGAGAGCTCCAAATAATAATATTCCAGAGGGCTTTTGTTTGTATAGTTTTTACCTTTATAAACTTTGCTGGCAGCAACCCTGTCACAAAACATTTCTACAACATATCGCGTGGGCATAGGCTTGCCCTCGAGCCTATGGTCATTATTTGCGACAATATCTATCCAGTATTCAAAGTGATGCTTGTTGCGGCCTTTATGATGCAACCAGGCTTCTGAATAACTGTATGCTTCGCGCTCAGCCGTATTTGGACTGCGATACCCCTGGTAAAAACGAGCTCCAACAAAAAACTCCGTGGGAGAATACTTTGACAGGTCATGAATAATGCCTTGCCAATAAAGACCTACCGCAAAACAATGCTTTGCTACCAAAAACTTGTGCTTTGTAATTGTGCAAAAATGACCCCACATCTTTTTAAACGTTATAGAGGGAATCTGTGATGTTTGCCGAGAAACCCGCAGATTATCTCCCGGTATCTGTGCTTCTTGATTGTTGGATTCTTCTTTTTGCACCATGCAAACCCTCCTTTGCAGCAAATAACATGGTAGCACACTTTTATGTTTAACTTACTCATACACCTATTTCTCTAAACTTCGTAGTATGATGTACACGCTCTTTTGGTTGGGATGGACGGAGTTTTTTATGACTTTCAATAACATGCAGACTTATGCGGCACACAAGGCTTCAATACTGTTTGTATCTTTATGTATGATGTTAATTGTTTTGTGCTGTCTCACAGGCGGTTGCACTCCCGCTCCTGAAGAATCCACCGCTCAAAACACCAATACTGCACCGAGCACACAAGACGTAGATGCTGCGCTTGCCACACTCAATGACCTTGCTGCCAACACAACCGATACACCGCAAACACCTGTCACTCAAACATCTGAACCTGAACCTGCTCAAAGTTTTACAGAAGTTGCAGAAGGTGTTTCTCCTGTTGCCGAGTATGCTTATTACCGCACGCCAGAAGAACGCACAGCCCCGAGTGACAGTTTGAATGACCAAATTCCCGCCGAACATGTTTGCTTTTTGACCTTTGATGATGGCCCGAGTCCAAATACGTACCGAATTCTCGAGATTCTTGATTCTTACGGTATCAAAGCCACCTGGTTTGTCAAAGCAATCAATGAACCATATATGCCTTATCTCAAGGACATTTGGGCAGACGGCCACCAAGTTGCTATTCACACCTACAGCCACGAGTATGAAGAAGTATATGCAAGCCCGGAAGCTTACTGGGCAGATATACAGCTGGCAAGCGATCTTATCTATGAACAGATTGGTATTGAACCAACACTTGTGCGCTTCCCGGGAGGCAGCGTGAATGACTATAACAGAACCTGGCGATCAACCATTCTCGCCCAGTATCCTGAGTACGGATACCACTATTTTGACTGGAATGTTTCTTGCGGAGACGGAGCAACCCATACGGCAGACGAGCTCGTATATTACACCCTCTCAGAAGCAGACGGCTGTCATTCCTGCTGCGTGCTCATGCATGACTCAGCCGCAAAAGATACCACGGTAGAAGCTCTGCCAAGCATTATTGAATACTTTATAAGCGAAGGATTTGTATTTGATGTCCTGCTTTCTGACACCTTTGGATATCACTTCTAGGTATGTAACAGGCGCTGGTTTGTGTCACCTTTAATCTCTAGCGTAAACCGTGCCGTTCTCGGTATCGGAATTGCGAATCTCAACGCGGCGTATTTTGCCGTTTGTGGTTCTGGGGAGTTCATCAATATACTCGATAATACGCGGGTATTTATAAGGTGCTGTTTTGCGCTTTACCCATGTTTGGAGCTCTTTAGTGAGATACTCATCGCCCTTAAAACCGGGGGCAAGTACAACGGTAGCCTTTACGGCTTTACCGCGAACGGGATCAGGTACACCGGTTACTGCACACTCGCGAACGGCTTCATGCTCCAAAAGAACGCTCTCGATCTCAAAGGGTCCAATGCGGTATCCGGAGCTCTTAATAACATCATCATTGCGGCCCACGTACCACAGGTAACCGTCCTCGTCGACCGTTGCCATATCTCCGGTGTGATACCATCCGCCGTGCATGGCCTCGGCTGTTTTTGTGGGATTGCGATAGTATTCCATCATAATGCCGGCGGGGCGCGGTTCTACGTCTATGCAGATTTCGCCCGGTTCACCGGGGTCACAGCGGGTACCGTCTTCGCGCTGAATCTCGAGGTTATAGAGCGGCATAGGCTTGCCCATAGAACCGGGGCGCGGCTTTGAGTTCTCAAGGTTCGCAACAGTAAGGGGTGTCTCGGTCTGCCCAAAACCCTCAAATATCTCTTTGCCGGTGTGTGCCAGCCAGAATTGGAAGAGGTCGGGGTTTAGGGCTTCTCCTGCCGTAGTAAGATGCACCAGTTTACTCAGGTCATAAGAATCAACATCCTGCTGCATCATGAGGCGGTACATCGTTGGAGGACAACACAGGGTGGTTACACCATAACGCTCAATAAGACTGAGAATATCTGCGCCGTTAAAGCGGTCAAAGTCATATACAAGAACTGCCGCTTCGCAGAACCACTGTCCGTAGTACTTTCCCCATACCGCTTTGCCCCAGCCGGTATCGGCAATGGTAAAATGCAAACCGTTGTCAGAAACCACACAGTGCCAATGACGTGCGGTTACAATGTGGGCAATGCTGTAGCCGGCATCATGGAGAACCATTTTGGGATTACCGTTGGTGCCGCTTGTAAAGTACATGAGCATACCCTCGTCAGCACGGGTTTCTCGGCGTGTAAATGCAGCTGAAGCGGCACGGACTCCTGAGTTAAAGTCAACCCAGCCGGGGCGTTCACAGCTCAACAGACATACACCCTCCGGACCGCTTAAATACGGGCCCACTTCTATACCGTGAGCATCACGCCATACACCGTATTCATCCTGGGTAGCCAGTCCTGCACCTCCGCCGTTTACAAGAATGCGGGTAACGGCCTCGGGGCAGTTGTCCCATACGGCATCAGTTACATTGGCAATGTCTCCCACATTTGTTGCAATGACACATGAGATGCCCGCCTGTTGAAGCCTGTAGGTAAGATCATGCTCTTTTAACATAAAGGTGGCGGGAACCATAATGGCGCCAAGCTTTGCCAGAGCCGTGGCTACAAACCAAAACTGGTAATGTCTGCGCAATATAACAAGTACGCGGTCGCCGCGTTTTACACCTTGATCAGACAAAAAGTTCGCTGTCTTATCGCTCCAGTGCTTTATGTCCGCAAAAGAAAATATATGCTCTTCTCCCTCAGGGTTACACCATACCATGGCACGGCGCTCGGGATCATTGATAGCAATATCATCTATAACATCATAAGCAAAATTGAACGTCTCCGGATAGTGAGTCTCAAAGTCAACGAGTACGCCTGCCTCATCAAAGGTTTCGCCGCAGTACCACTTATATAAATTGCGCATATTGGTATGTCCTTGTATAAACGTGTTTGGTTAAGGTATCACGGGCTTGTGACAATCCCCGGAGCAGCCCTATTTCAATGCTCCGGGGTCCTTAATCACGATTGCAAGGAAGTACAGGTCTTCTCCGCCAACGGCTACCATACCGTGGCCATGAGTGGGATCGAATACAATGATATCTCCGGGTTCAAGCTCTTCAAAGTTATTGTCATACTGAAAACGCATGTGCCCTGAAACTACAAATTCAATCTCCTGGCCCTCATGGAACGAGAGGTGAATGGGCTGCGAGAGAGCTTCATCGGAATACGGAACATGCATCATAAAGATGTCGGCCAGTTTATTCTTAAGGCGCGGAGCCTTTTGCAGATACTCGTATCCGTTAGCTTTCATAATAGAAATTCCGTCGCCTGCGCGGGTTATCTCATAGCGCTGCAAACGAGGGCCTTCTCCGGTAAGAAGCTCTACCAAATCAACGCCTAAACGCTCGGCACACTTTTGCAAAAAAGTAAACGAGAGGTCATGTTCGCCCGACTCCTGCGCTGCATACTCAGCCAAACTACGCTCGGTAGCGACTGCCATTTCCTGCATGCTGATTTCCATGTCCTCGCGCAGAGCACGAATGCGGCTGGTAACTTCTTGTATGTTTAAATCCATAGCACGGATCCTCTCGAATGTCATCTAAGCTTTGTAAACAATAACATATAGTATCGATAATTGCATGCCGTTATTGTGAAGAGCTTGATACTACCATGATTTATGAATACGCTGCCACACGCCGCACAAAACGTAACAATATCGCAATATTTTTCTGAGATCACAGGCCCAGCTGCTCATAGATATATGCAGCTACTTCATGATATCCATAAGTGTTCAAATGAAGACCGTCAACATACCAATCGCGATGAGGTTCGGTAAACGAATAAAGATCTATGTATTTGAGGCCATAAGTCGCAACAAGCTCTCGCAGGATTGGGTTTATCTCATCCCTAATAACCGCATTGCGTGCTACCTCAGATGGATCCCCCTCGTAAATTTCTTCTTCGTAAGCCATAGGAGGGCTCAAAAGAACCACGGCGGTTCCCGGGCTGGTAGCGCGTATTTGCTCTATGACTGCAGCATAAGAGTCCTTAAAGCCCTCGGGATCCCAGGAATCAGCGCGGCAATCATTTGATCCAAACAGTATTATGATCATACTCGGATACTGTTCGAGCGCACGGTCAATATAGGGATACTCTCTATACGGCGTAACTGTTCCGTCGGTAATATAGGCTCCCGGAACTCCGTAATTAAGCACTTCATATTGAGGACCCAAAAGTTCATTCAACACAGCGGGCCATGAATTGGTATCTATGCCGGTGTCAGCTCCAATACCATAGGTAATGCTGTCACCCAGGCAAACTATCAAGCGAGCCACGGCCGCCTCGTCTGCCGGTTGGTCTACAGAGGTACTCTCATTCTCAACAGTTTCATTTTGAGGAATCTCCTGCTGGGAGGTATCACTCTGAACCGATTCGTTTTGAACGGTTCCGTTTTGCACAGGGTTTGTTTCTCTCGCGGTATCGCTCTCTTCTACAGAGAGCTTCTCGACCGGAGTAACCTCTGTAACAGGATTAGATGCCGGAGTTCTTTGGACAGGCGTGTCGCTATTCATCACAACATCGCGAGAATCAAACCAAGATACAAATAGCACGCAAACCAACACGAGAGCCACTACGCTCAAAATAGCTATTACTTTGCCTGCTGTCTGCTTTAACCAATTCATTTATAACCCGGCATTCTCGTTATATAGCCTTATGCTTCATTCTGCGGCTGCGCATACAAACCAACCAAACTCTGCAAAACGTCAACCATGGTTTCGAGCTCGCGCACACCCACAAACTCCTTAACGCCGTGAGCATTGTGGTACCCGGCGCTAATATTAGCACACGGAAGGCCTCTAAAGCAAAGCTGAGCTCCGTCGGTGCCGCCGCGCATAGGCTCGGTCCACATTTCGACACCGTTGTCTTTATACGCTTTACGGGCATTCTCTATCAAATGAGGATGCTTTGTTACGACCTCGGCCATATTGCGATATTCGTCGAGAATCTCAACGCTTACCACCTCTTTGCCGTACTTCAGATTAATATATTTGGCTGCCTCAAGAACAAGGTCCTTTTTGGCGGCAAATTTTTGGGCGTCATGGTCACGCAAGATATAAAGCGAATCTGCCTCTTCTACATTTCCTTGCTGGCGATGGAGTAAAATATAACCCTCATAGCCATCAGTATACTGAGGCTTTGCCGCTCCGGGCATAAGGCTGTTAAACTCGCATGCAATATCAATCGCGTTAACCATGCGGTTCTTTGCGGTTCCGGGATGTACCGAGAAACCCGCAAAATGCACACGCGCCTGCGCTGCGTTAAATGTTTCATAATTCATAACGCCCAGCGGGCCACCGTCAAGTGTATAACCCCAGGTAGCGCCATGTTCTTTGAGATCAAGCAAAGAGGCGCCATGGCCAATTTCTTCATCAGGCACAAACGAGATCGCGAGCCTTGGATGCGCAATAGACGGATCCTTATGAATACGCTCAAGAAGGGCCATAATCTCGGCAACGCCTGCTTTATCATCTGCTCCTAACAGCGTACTCCCGTCTGTACATATAATCTGCTCACCCACCATATCATTGAGCTCGGGATTTATGGTAGGATCAGTAAAAACTTCGCGATCGTTAACAACGCCCATAACAAGCTTGCCGCCGGTATAAGTTACCACCTGAGGCTTTACGCCGTTACCGGGAACACTCGCCTCGGTATCTATGTGAGCATTCAAAGCAAGTGTGGGCAAATCCTCAGCGCCTTCAGATGCGGGAACATGGGCGGTAACATAAGCATGCCCGGTGGTAGTAATATCGAGAGCGCCAACCTCGGCAAGCTCCTCAGCCAAAAGGTATGTCATATTAAACTGGCACTGGGTTGAGGGAACCTGAGTCTCGTTAAGCGGATCACCCTGAGAATCAGTGCGGGCATAACGTAAAAAACGCTCAACAACATCTGAATACTGCGGCATTTTTAACTCCTCTGCATTGTGCATATTAAACGCATAAACCATACGCCTACCTGTTGTACATTGTATGTTCAACTTTTGAAGTCTGCAATTCAACATGACTCACAGCAGAAACGAAACAGGTATAGTATGCTCAGTGACAAAACATCGGTTATCTGTGAAACGAGGTTGCCATGCAGAACTCTTGCCCTGATTATCAAAACCTTAAGCTTGGCTTTATTGGATTCGGAAATATGGCTTCTGCCATCGTTGACGGCCTGCTTAAAGCAAACGCGATTCCCGCATCAAACATTCATGTTTGTGCTAACTCTTACGAGAAACTCATTCCCCGTGCTCAAATGCGGGGAATTATTGCCGAGGCATCTCCTCGGAATGTTATTTCCAATGCAGATTTCATCTTTATTGCCGTAAAACCATATCTCGTAGCCAAAGTCCTTGAACCTGTTCGCGATGCGCTTCTCGGTAAAACCGTTGTCTCAGTTGCGGTCAATATGCCGTATGAGACATATGAAACCATCCTTGCTCCCGGAACGCACCATATAAGCACGCTTCCCAATACGCCTGTCCGCGTGTGCGAAGGTGTATGGATCTGCGAAAATGCTCATTCGCTTAATGCGGACGAGCTTAAACTTGTGCAAGATCTTCTCGGCAAAGTCAGCCGTGTTGTTATGGTTGACACCGCTCTTATGGGCATTGCCGGTACCATCACCGGTTGCGGACCGGCTTTTATTGCCATGTGCCAGGAAGCCCTGGCCGATGCCGCCGTAAAACACGGTGTTCCCCGCACGCTTGCATATGAGCTCGCCGGACAAATGATAGCCGGCACCGGTAAACTCGCTGTCGAGACAAACACCATTCCTGCTGCTCTCAAGGATGCCGTCTGCTCGCCGGGCGGTACCACCATTAAGGGTGTTGCCGCTCTTGAACGCTCCGGCTTGCGGGCCGCATTTCTCAACGCAATCGATGCGATCGAAGGGTAATTTTCCTATAGACATTGCAAAATACCCCTATCTACAAACACGGTTTTAGAGTATTATTTTGAACAGCGATTCCGCAAAGATGCGGGCGCGTTCTATCAAGATGGGCTCTATTTAGGAGGATGGTATGAACGATCGCACACTTTCCCGCCGCACATTTGTTGCCGGTACCGCCGCAGCAGCCGCTCTTGCCGGGCTGGCAGATTGGAATCTCGGTAACGGTGAGCTTGCCCATGCAGCAGGTGGCACAATCACTGCTACCTGCGCCTACAGCTCCACCAACTACAGCCCCGTTGGCTGCAGCTCTGCTCTGATGCTTGGTGCTACCTGGCACGTATTTGAGGGCCTCTATGAGCTTGACCTTCACAATTATGAGACCTATCCGGCACTTGCCACCGGCGCACCCGCAAAGATCAGCGACACCGAGTATGAGGTAACCCTCCGCGACGGCGCTAAGTTCTCCGACGGTTCAGACGTTACCACCGCTGACGTTGTCGAGTCATTCGCACGCAACATCGCCAATGACACCTACAGCGCATTCCTCTCATTCATTGACGCCGTTGAGGCCAAGGACGAGAAGACCGTTACCTTTAAGCTGAAGTTCCCGTTTGAGGCACTTCTTGAGGGCCGTCTTGCCGTTGTTAAGATCTTCCCGGCTTCAATGACTCCAGAAGAGCTCACCGCTGCTCCCATTGGCTCCGGCCCCTGGATGTATGACGCAGGCATCAACGGCGACGACCTTGGCGCCATTGACTTCTCACCGAACCCCTACTACAACGGTTCAAAGCCCGCTCTTGCAGACCACATGCACTGGGACATCCAGAAGGACGGCACCTCTCGTTACGTCAACCTCATTGGTGGCACCGCAATGGTTATGGAAGCCGTACCCGACACCCTCGTTGAGGACATCAAGTCAAGCGGCATCACGGTAGACTACAAGCCTGGCTTCAGCCTGCCGTTCCTTATGTTCAACACCAAGAAGCCGCCGTTTGATGACTATCGCGTTCGTCAGGCTTTCTTCTATGCCATCGACGTTGAGAAGCTTATCGAGAACATCATGGGCGGCCATGCTCATGCTCTCAAGAGCTTCCTCCCCGAGCATTATCCCAACTTCCATGAGGCTTCAACCGTTTACACCTATGATCCCGACAAGGCAAAGGCGCTTCTTGCTGAGGCCGGCTTTGAGGGCGGCATTGACGTTGAGCTTCTCTGCAACAACAACTGGGTAAGCGATCTCTCGGCACAGATCAAGAACGACCTTGACGCCGTGGGCATCAAGACCTCTCTCCGCACCGAGGCAATTCAGTGGGCACAGCTTGCTCCGTCTGATGACATCCTCCCCTATGATGTCATGCTGACCCCGGGCGACCCGAGCTGCTTTGGCGCTGACCCTGACCTTCTCATGAGCTGGTGGTACGGCGACAACATTTGGACCGCCGGCCGTTCTTGCTGGAACTCCACTCCCGAGTGGGCAGAGTTCCAGGAACTCATGCAGGCTGCACGCGAGGCAACCGGCGACGAGCAGCAGCAGCTTTGGAACCAATGCTTCGACATTCTTGCCGAGCAGGTTCCGCTGTATCCTCTCTTCCACCGCGAGCTCGCAACCGGTTACTGGAGCGATATGATTGAGGGCTTTGAGCCCATCGCTACCACCGGTTTGGTATTCATTGGCGCAAGCGTAAAATAATACCTGTACCTCGGTATACTTTGAGTGATTCACCCGCCGTGCTCGAATTAGACGCGGCGGGTGTTTTGTATCCAGTCCTCGCACCCACTCGGCACTTATAAAACTGCTTTTCTCGAAGACTTCTTGAAAATATTGGTCTCCGCCTGTGACTTCTGACTCAAAACAACCCCTTAGGGGCAAGATAGTCTCCGAATACAAAACACCATAGAATATTAATTGACAAGAGGTGTATTAGTTCAGAAAATATATGGGGAGTGGGTAGGTGTTTATTTAAAAGGGAGGTTGGGATTATGGGCTTGAGACTTCAAAGGATAGACGTTATTTTTGTTTGCTTTATCTTGATGCTCACCACGGCGTTCATAGGTTTTAAGAATGCACCGGCGGTTTTTGCTACAGAAGCTGATTCTCAAACTGATGCGCTCTATGGCTATGTGGGCGAATATGATGAGAGCAGCGCCATGGAAGCGTCGCTTAATATTAGTTTGGGAAATCAGGTTCTTGATGATCTGCAGCTTATAAACCATGATAACCCTGCTGTTCAGGTTTTGGGCAGCTCTGACCTCATTGTACGAGACTCATATATCCGTACTCAATCAACGCCGCAAACTGCTCCTTCAGGAGACAGCCTTTTTATTGCCGGCAGCGCTCCCGCTACGCTGAATCAAGAAAGCAGCCAGAGCTATTATATTAATTCTACTGTTGAGTCTACGGATCTTGGGGTTTTGTGCTCTGTGAAAGCACTGCCTGCGCTCCAGGAGAACTCAAAAGAGCTCGCTGTTTATTTATTTGGGTCAAAAGCTGTCGCCAATGATGGCGGCTGCGGAGCTTATCTTGATCTTTTCTGCAACTTCTTCGCATTCGGCAGCAATATTCAGTCTGCAGAAATAGGTATTATCTCTGATACCTACGGCAGTGTTGTCTTAGGCAATATCTCTGACGGAGAAAACAACGCTGAGCTTGGGGCAGTCCTTACCGATGAAAACAAAAACAGATATTCGGACAAAGAACTCGATACGCTCATCGAGGGCGGACGTAACGCTTTGGTAGTTCAAAGCACTTCCCGTGAGCTTTCTCAGGAATACAAGGACTACCTCAAAGAGGAGCTTCAGCTTTTGTCCGCAAGCATTCAGGCTCATGACACAATTCTTAAAACCGACCTCACACTTGATAAGAATGTTGAATATCCGGAACAAGCACAAGCCTACATTGACCATACCAAGGGAAGCGTTATCCTCGTTAAATCAACCAATGCCGAGATAACACTCGACGCTTGCGAGCTTCTCGCCGACGAGAACGGAACAGGATACCTTATTCAAACCGTTATCAGCAATGATACGTCTTCAGGCTTTGCTGTTCCCGAGAGTGAAAGCTACCCCGGTATTTCTGCCGTTATAAAAGACATGAAGGTCTCGGGTAACATTGCTCATGAGGATTATCAGCGTGACTTCTCGTTGGATCTTGTTTCTTCTGAGTTCACCGGCGCTATGAATCAATTTGGATTTGCCGCTTGGCAAGATGCCGCCCAAAAAGAAGGTTTTGAAGATTATTGCACTGACAAAGCATATGACACTCATCATGGGCTTTACGTATCACTTGCCAAAGGCTCCGTTTGGAATGTAACCGCTGACAGCTATCTCACCGGCCTTGAATTTGAACCGGACTGCACGGTTAACGGCATTATTTATCTCAACGGTGTTGAGCAGTCGGGCAAAGAAATGTCATATACCGGTGATGTTGTGGTTAAACCGTTACCCGGAACACCGGCTACAACACCTGAGCCTTCAGAGACTCATGAACACAACTTCGAGATTATTGAATGGGTAGACCAGACGTGTACTACAGACGGTCACATTACCTACCAATGCACTGAATGTACGGAATCATATACTGATATATATCCCGCGACCGGCCACGACTTTGTTGCTGTCGATTATCTTGCTCCCGGATGCGAAACTGACGGCTACGTATACTACGAGTGCTCTTACTGCGGCGAAGGCTACGCAGATCCCATTCCTGCTACCGGTCATAATTGGATACGCGAAGGTGGCAGCCCTGCTGATTGTACACATCCCGGATTCAAGGGATGGGTATGCACCAATTGCGGGGATACGTATCTTGAATATATCAGTGATCCTTTGGGACATGACTGGTATCTCAAGGTCACTGTTCCTCCTACCTGTGAGGTAGAAGGGCATGATATATATGAGTGTGCACGCTGCAGCGAGACGTACAGTGATTACAATGTGCCAAAGATCGAGCATAATTTCTTGTACAGTTACATGAAAGCTCCCACATGCTCTTCTTACGGCTATGATTTGTATACGTGTTCGATGTGCGGTGAACTCTTATATCTTAATTACCGAGCTCCGGTAGGTACTGATAAAGGATACGGACATACTTACGTACTCTCAGGTGAATACGATACCGTATATCACTATTATGTATGCGTTGAATGCGGTACGATAAAGGCAGAAATCCACTATGGAAATCCCTGTGCCGAATGCGGTTATGACGGACCCAAAGGATAGTTTGTAATATAAGGCATCTTAGTTTTAAGGGAGGTTGAGATCATGAGTATGAAGCTTCAAAGGATAGGCGCTGTGGGTATTTGCCTTATCCTGATGCTCGTCACGGCGTTCATGTGTTTTAAGAATGCACCAACGGTTTTTGCTGCTGAAGACCAGGAAAGCACTCAGAGCTATTACATTAACGCTACCGTCGAGTCTGCTGATCTTGGAGCTTCGCGTTCTGAGAGCGCGCTGCCTGTACTCCAGGAAAATGCAAAAGAACCAGCTGTTTATTTATACGGATCAAAAACGATTGCCGGTGATGATGGCTGCGGTGTTTATCTTGGTCTTCTCTGCAATTTCTTCGCATACGGCAGCAGTATCCAGGCCGCAGAGACAGGCATCATATCTGATACCTACGGCAAAGTTGTCTTGGGTAATATCTCTGACGGAGAAAACAACACGGAACTTGCGGCAGTATTGAGCGACGCAGACAAAAGTAAACAAGAAGATAAAAAGATCGGAACACTTGTCGAGGGCGGGCGTAGTGCTTTGGTAGTTCAAAGCACTTCTCAGGAGCTATCTCAGGAATATAAGGACTATCTCAAAGAAGACCTTGCGCTTTTATCAGCAAGCATCCAGGCTCATAATACCGTTTTAAAAACTGACCTCACACTTGACATAAAGGCCGAAAACCCAGAGCAGGAGCAGGCTTATACAGATCAGGAGCAAGCTTATATTGACCATACCAAGGGAAGCGTTATTCTCGTTAAATCGACCAATGCCGAGATAACACTTGACGCTTGCGAGCTTTTTGCTGACGAGAACGGAACCGGTTATCTGATTCAAACCGTTATCAGTGATGATACATCTTCAGGCTTTGCGGTTCCTGATGGAGAGAGCTATCCCGGTATCTCTGTTACTCTGAAGGACATGGAAGTCTCAGGCGATATTGTTCATGAGGATTATCAGCGCGACTTTACGCTGGATCTTGTTTCTACCGAGTTCACCGGCGCTTTGAATCAATATGGCTTTGACTCCTGGCAAAATGCCGCTCAGCAAGAGGGGTTTGAAGACTATTGTACCGACACCGCATATGACACTCAGCACGGCCTTTACGTATCGCTTAAAGACGGCGCTATTTGGAATATTACCTCTGAAAGCTGTATTGCCGGTTTGACACTTGAACCGGGTTGCACAGTAAACGGCATGATTTATCTCGACGGAGTTGAACAGTCAGACAAAGAACTGACATTGACCGGCAAAATTGAGATTAAACCGCTGCCTGAAATCACTTACCCAGCTATAACACCAAAACTTCCGGTGTTACCGCAGGATGATCCGCCGTTAATTCCTAAACCGGGACCTGAGTTTCCCACCTTACCCGAACTTCCCATAGATCATGTACATGACTATGAAATTATTGAGTGGGTAGACCAAACGTGCACTACAGACGGTTACATTACCTACCAATGTAACATTTGCGGTGACACATACACCGATATATATCCCGCTACCGGCCACAATTGGGAACGCGAAGGCGGCAGCCCGGCCTCTTGTACGGAACCCGGATTCAAGGCTTGGGTTTGCACCTATTGCTATGAGTCGTATTTCGAGTATCTCGATGATGCGCCCGCACTCGGACATGACTGGCATTTTGCAGGAACAGTTCCTCCCAGCTGTGAAGAAGACGGGTATGATCTCTACAGGTGCTCACGCTGCGGCGAGGAATACGCCAACAATTTCGTACCGGCAACCGGCCATAACTGGGAACGCGAAGGCGGCAGCCCGCCTGACTGCACACATGCCGGATACAAGGGTTGGAGATGCACTGTTTGCGGAGCAGAATATCTTGAGTATTTCGAGGGCGGAGATCCTCTCGGGCATGACTGGTATTATGTAACCACGGTTCCTCCCACCTGTGAAGAAGACGGGTACGATCTCTATAAATGCTCACGCTGCGGTGAGGAATATACCGACAATTACGTACCGGCAGCCGGTCATAGTTGGGAACGCGAAGGTGGCAGCCCGCCTGACTGCACACATGCCGGATATAAGGGCTGGAGATGCAGCGTTTGCGGAGCAGAATATCTTGAGTATTTCGAGGGTGGAGATGCTCTTGGGCATGACTGGTATTTTGTGACCAAGGTTCTTCCTTCCAGAGGCCAAGACGGATATGATCTCTATAAATGCGCGCGTTGCGGTGAAACTTATAAAGATAATTTCGTACCGGCAAACTAACATTTTAAACAGACCGGCTGCTCAGCCAGTCTAAGAATCTTATAGTATGACAAACAGTTTGGACCCATGGGAGATTTTGACATCCCATGGGTCCAAACTTTACTTACTGTCCTTTTGATAATTCGTTGACATTCACGCACTATCAGCACAAAAAATCCGCTAAAATACACTCTGTCTGTACACGCACCGGCATGATTGCTTGCGAGTACGTTGGTTCGTGGGAACGCATGCCAAGTTAAGAGAAGGGAGGATGACATGAGCAACCTCCTGCGCCTCATAGGCAGACGTCTTATAGCGCTGCCTATTATGATTATTGGCGTCACTTTGCTCGTGTTCTTCCTTATGGCGGTGTCGCCCGTCGATCCTGCGTATTCCGCACTCGGCGAAAGCGCGTCACAAGCCCAGGTGGAAGCTTATCGAGAAGCCCACGGACTCAACGATCCCCTGTGGGTGCAGTATCTCAACTATATGGGCGGTTTGCTCCACGGCGATTTAGGCACCTATGGCGCTTCTAACATGTCGGTAGCCGACAAAATTGCCGAGTCGTTGCCCATTACGCTTCAGCTCACATTTTTTGGCTTAATTATTGCGCTTTTGTTCGCCGTTCCTCTCGGCGTTATCTCCGCATTGTTCAGGGATCGCTGGCCTGACCAGCTTATTCGTGTTATAAGCATCATCTGCATCGCCATGCCTTCATTCTGGCTTGGTGTTTTGCTTATCACGCTTATCTTTAACACGGGTATGAAGACGGTCTTCCCCTTCTCGGGACCCTTGCCGGATATAGGTCAGGATTTTGGCGGCTGGTTTATGCGCATGCTTACTCCCGCTTTTGCGCTGGCGGTTCCGGTTGCAGGCCAGCTCACCCGTGTTATCAGAACATCAATGGTAGAAGAGCTTGACAAAGACTATGTGCGTACCGCCATGGGCTTTGGCATTCCCAAGGGAATTGTGGTAGCCCGCAACGTTTTGCGCAACGCGCTTATTACCCCTGTTACCGTTTTGGGTCTGCGCATTGGTTACCTCATTGGCGGCGCTGTTGTTATTGAAGTTATCTTCCAGCTTAACGGTATGGGTAACTCGATTGTTACCGGTATTGTGGGCGGCTCGACACTGCTCGTACAAGGCGTGGTGCTGGTTGTCGCAATAGCGTTTATTATCATTAACATTATTGTCGACATGCTCTACATCCTTATTGATCCTCGCATAAGGACGGTGTAGCGCTATGTCAACACTGAATGAAACACTCAATGAAAAACTCGAAGCAGCCGAGGAACGCTTTGATACCGAGCTCGCTGCCGAGGTAGAAGCCGCTACCGGCGAAAAACCTCTTATCCCGGGTCCTCAGCTGAGAGGCGGCCTCACCCGTAAACTTGAAGCAAATGCCGGTAAAGTGCGCTTCCGCCGCTGGAAGAACATGACCATTCCGGCACGAATCTCTCTCATTGTTATTCTTATCATTGTTCTTATTGCAATCTTTGCAAACTTCCTCGCACCTTACAGCCCATATGAGACATCATTCAAACCGCTGCAGCCGCCGTCAATAGAGCATCCGTTTGGTACTGACGCCAAGATGCGCGACGTGCTTTCGCGCGTTATGTTTGGTGCGCGGTTCTCGCTTGTCATTGGCCTTGGCGCTACGGCTTTTGCTCTGGTCATAGGTTCAATCATTGGCTCTATTGCTGCGGTTAGCCGCAAATGGGTATCAGAAGTTATCATGCGTATCCTCGACATTATTATGTCATTCCCGGGTATCGCACTTGCCACTACGCTTATTATTGCTTTTGGTGAAGCCTCGGTCCAAACGCTCATCTTAGCAATAGGCTGTTTGTACATACCACAGATTGCGCGTATTGTTCGCGCAAACGTGGTAAGTGAGTACGGTCAGGACTATGTTCGCGCCGTCGTTGTCTCAGGCGCAAGGGCTCCCTGGATTCTCTGGAAGCACGTCATGCGCAACTGCCTCGCGCCTGTTTTGGTATTTACCATTGTTCTGGTAGCCGACGCGATTGTATTCGAAGCCTCGCTCTCCTTCCTCGGTGTAGGCCTTGAGAGCTATAACCCCACATGGGGCAATATCCTTGCAGACGCACGCCAGGTTGTCATTGCCGGTAAATGGTGGCAGGCCTTCTTCCCCGGCCTTCTCATTGTTATTACCGTTTTGTGTCTCAATATTCTCTCTGAGGGAATCACCGACGCCATGGCTGCTCCCAAAGCTGCTATTAAGCCGAGCGACTCAGACCTCAACACTGACCGCGAAGCTGACCGCCTTGTTGCTGACCCGGCTCTTGCTTATGCTGCACAGGCTGAGATGCTCTCGAACCGCCTTGCCCAGCTCAAAGCTATGGAAGAAATACGCACCGACCGCTTTGAAGCAACAACGGATGCCGAACCCGTACTCGAAGTCAAGAATCTCTGCATCAAGTTCCCGCGTCACGGCGACGTGAATGTAGTTGACAACGTGAGCTTTGTGGTACGTCCCCGTCAAACCATGGGTCTGGTGGGAGAATCCGGCTGTGGCAAGTCAATTACCTCGCTTGCCATCATGGGGCTTCTCGACAAGCGCGCAAAGATCTCCGGCGAGATTCTTTATAACGGCAAGAATCTTCTTGATCTGAGCGAAAAAGAAATGAACGCTCTCCGTGGCCATGAGATCTCAATGGTTTACCAGGACGCTCTTTCTTCGCTTAACCCCTCGATGCTTATCAAGGCTCAAATGAAGCAGCTTACCAAGCGCGGAGGAACCCGCACGGCTGAGGAGCTTCTCGAACTCGTAGGCCTTGACCCGGCCCGTACGCTTGACTCGTACCCGCATGAGCTCTCGGGCGGACAGCGCCAGCGCGTTCTTATTGCTATGGCTCTTACGCGCGACCCCAAGCTCATTATTGCCGACGAGCCCACCACCGCTCTTGACGTAACCGTTCAAAAACAGGTTATTGATCTTTTGAACAAACTTCAGAAAGAGCTTGGCTTTGCAATGGTCTTTGTAAGTCATGACCTGGCGCTTGTTGCCGAGGTCGCAAACTCGCTCACCGTCATGTACGCGGGCCAGGTTGTTGAGCAGGGTCCGGTCAAAGACGTTCTCACCAACCCCGTACACGAGTACACGCGCGGCCTTTTGGGTTCGGTACTTTCTATCGAAGCCGGCGGCGACCGCTTGCATCAAATTCCCGGCTCTGTACCGAGTCCGGCAGACTTCCCGCAGGGCGACCGTTTTACTCCGCGTTCAAGCCATGCAGACAAAGTCTCAGACGTTCGTCCTGTTCTTAAACGCGTGGGCAATACTGATCACTATTATGCAGAACTACCTGATGACGAGCTCAAACGCTTGGGCATCAAACGGTATATCACGGGAGGTGACAACTAATGGCTGCTCTCGAAGAAACTAAGGCCGAGCAAACCCCCATCATCTTCTTGGATGATGTCCATGTGACCTTTAAAACCCGTACCGGCTCTATTCTGCATCCCAACAAGGTTCATGCCGTGCGCGGTGTCACACTCAAACTCATGCCCGGCGAAACTCTGGGCATTGTAGGAGAATCAGGCTGCGGCAAATCAACTACGGCAAATGTTATGTGCGGCCTTCAAAAACCCACCAGTGGCCATGTCTACTTTAAAGGCAAGGATGTTACCAACCGCACTGCTGCCGACAGACGCACGATTGGCCGTGTTATCTCAGTAGTTTTCCAGGATCCCGCAACTGCTCTGAATGCCCGCATGAGCGTTCATGACCAGCTCATTGACCCGCTTTTAGTGCATGGCATTGGCACGGCAGAAGAGCGTGAACGCCGGGCATTTGACCTCATAGAGATGGTAGGTTTGCCGGCATCGGTTATGGAAGCGCTTCCGGGCCAGCTCTCGGGAGGACAGCGTCAGCGTGTAGCTATTGCCCGTGCGCTTTCGCTCAAACCCGACGCCATTATTGCCGACGAACCCACGAGCGCCCTTGACGTCTCGGTTCGTGCCCAGATTCTGAACCTGCTTATGGACCTTAAGCATGAACTCAACCTGGCTATGGTGTTCATTAGCCATGACATTCAAACTGTGCGCTACATCAGCGACCGGATTGTTGTTATGAACGGTGGACTTGCCGTAGAAGAAGGCACGGCACAAGAAGTCTTTAGCAACCCCAAAGATGATTACACAAGACTCCTGCTTGGCGCTGCTCCCTCGCTTTTACATCCCGACGAGAGCGTATTGAAGCCTCGCGCTTAACCTTTGTTTTAGTGTCACAAATGCCGCACCCATTCTCAGGGTGCGGCATTATCTATAATCTTTGAACCGAGAAGGAACATATGGATATTTCAACTTTGCAAGGCGTTGTACCACCGGTAGTAGTTCCCCTTACCAAGGATCGCCTGCTCGATAAAGATTCGTTTGCCCGCAATATTAACCGCATGATAGACGCCGGCGTTAACGGCCTCTTTTTCTTGGGTTCAAGCGGCGGCGTCGCATTTGCAACCGACGCTCAGCGCGATGAGATATTGAGCGAAGCTGTCTCTGTGGTAGCAGGCCGTGTACCGGTTCTTGCAGGTATCATTGATATTGAAACTCTGCGCGTTGTTGAGCAGGCAAAGCGTGCCGAGAAAATTGGCGTTGACGGCCTAGTTGCAACAGCTCCGTTCTATGCTCTGGGCGGTCCGCGTGAGGTTGAGCGTCATTTCAGGGTTATTCACGAGAATATCTCGCTCCCGCTTTATGCCTATGACTTGCCTGTTTGCGTACACACCAAGCTCGATCCCACTATGCTCGTACGCCTGGGTAAGGACGGAGTTCTCCAAGGCGTCAAGGATTCCTCGGGCGACGACGTCTCATTCAGGTGGCTTATTCTCGAGAATGAAGACGCTGGTCATCCTTTGCAACTGTTCACCGGCCATGAGGTATGCGTTGACGGTTGCTATCTTGCCGGCGCCGACGGTAGTGTTCCCGGTCTTGCAAACGTTGACCCTGACTCGTATGTTGCTCAGTGGAAAGCATTCCAAGCAGGCAATTGGCCAGAGGTTGCACGCATTCAAGACTATCTTGCCCGCCTTATGTACATTGTGCGCGGATCAAAAGCAACCGTGGGCTTTGGCGCCGGCGTGGGCTCCTTCAAAACAGCCCTTTGGCAAATGGGGATCTTCTCGACCAACCAAATGCGCGAACCGGTACAGGCGCTTGTTGGTGACGACGTCAAAGCTATTGTAGAGGTGCTCAAGAAAGCAAATCTCATTGCAAGCGACGCGCCAATTCGCGAGTAATCCGGTTGTTTTAGAAAGGAAACGTTGCTTGAATCCCAGGGTTTTTAACATTGTCTCTCTTGATGTGGGAGGCACCAAAATTGCCGGCGGAATTGTGAGCTATAACGTAAACGAGAACCCCGTACCTCAAGTATTGTCGTATCGCACGATTCCCACAAACGCCAAAGAGGGCGGCGATGCCGTACTTGCGCGTGCAACGGCTTTTGCCGAGAGCTTTTTACAGGAAGCCGGTTTTATACCTGGCGAGGGCCAGTCTGACCCGAAACGTATACCTGTGTTGGGAATTGGCATAAGCGCTGCGGGCACCGTTGACCCTCATGACGGCTCTATTGCTTTTGCCAATGAAATTATGCCCGGTTGGATGGGGCAGCCGGTACGCGCGCATATTGAGCAAACCTTTGGACTCCCTTGTGCGGTGCTAAACGACGTACATGCCCATGCACTGGGTGAATTAAAACACGGCAGCGCTGCCGGAGCACAAACCGCTCTTGTTGTTGCCACAGGAACAGGAGTTGGCGGAGCGGTTATTGTGGACGGCCACCTTTTGTACGGCAAGCACGGCTTTGCCGGTATGCTTGGTCACACGCTCCATCATTTGGCAGAAGGACACCGGTGTGCCTGCGGCATTGAGGGCCACCTGGAAGCTGTAGCAAGCGGAAGCGGCATGGAAGCATGCTACCGTGAGGCGGCTGCTAAAGCAGGGAGACCTCCTGAAGAGTATGAGAGAATTACCGGGCCTGAAATCTCAAAGCGCGCTTATGCCGGAGAACCCCTCGCGCTTCAGATTCTGGATACAGCCGGGCGGAGTCTTGGCGAATCCATTGCATCGTGGGCCAGCATCTTTGATCCCGACGTCGTAGTAGTCTCCGGTTCTGTAACAAATGCCGGACCGCTCTGGCGCCAGGCCCTCGACGACGGTTTGCATTCCCGGCTTATGCAGGAATTCAGCGACATCAAGGTAGTTGACGCCACGCTCGGCGCTCATGCTCCCCTCATTGGCGCAGCCGAGAAGCTCCTCGAACAGCTGGCACAATAACCATAGGAAGGATGCATATGAATGCTCTTATTGAGAGCCTCAAAGGAAAGCTTATTGTAAGCTGTCAGGCTTACATTGGCGAGCCTCTGCGTCACCCTGAAACCATGGCGCAAATGGCCCGGGCCTGCGAGCTTGGAGGCGCTGCCGCCATACGTTGCCAGGGCCTCTCGGATATTGCAGCTATAAAAGGCCGGGTAGAAATACCGGTCATTGGCCTTTGGAAAGAAGGCCATGAGGGCGTCTATATCACGCCCACTCTGCGCCATGCGCGTGCTTGCATTGCCGCAGGAGCAGACATTGTTGCCATTGATGCGACAGACCGCCCCCGCCCTGACGGGAGTACGTTCGAAGAAATAGTTGCCGGACTTCGCGCTACCGAGTCTACTCTTATTATGGCTGACTGCGCGACCATTGAAGATATACGTCGCGGCGTTGCGGCCGGTTGCGATCTTGTTTCTACCACATTGAGTCATGGCGTTGCCGCCATAGACTGCACTATGGCCGACGGTCCCGACATCGCTCTGCTCAAGCAGGCAACTTCCGAGTTCCCCGGATTCCCTGTAGTCTGCGAAGGCCGTGTCCACTCCCCCGCCGACGCCCAAGCCGCCATTGCAGCCGGCGCCTGGAGCGTGGTAGTGGGTACCGCCATTACACACCCCACAAGCATTACCAGCTGGTTTGTGAACGCTCTCAAACTAACGTAATCAAGTTTCTTTCTAGTTCAAAAAACCGCCGCGCTCTGATAACACGGCGGTTTTTTATTAAGCAGTTTTAAAAGCTGAATCTTGTTTACTTTGCGTAGCGCTTCAGGCTTGCATCAAGGTATGAAACAAACTTTTGGGCGAGGGGGCTCAGCTCGGCGCCTTTTTTGCTCACATAGCCAAGAATAAGCTTGACATCAGTCTCGAGCGGGATGGTGGTAAGGGAGCCGCCGTCGGTGATACCAACCAAAATGCCGCTTGTTACGGTGTAACCGTTGAGCGCCGAGGCAAGTTCGCTCAAAGATGCACGGTCAGTGCATGCAACGGTTTTAGCGCGCGGAACCTGGGCCAGAGCTTCCTCGGCAAAGGCTACTGCGGCATCTTCTTCCTGCTCAAAGTACAAATACGGCCAGGCTGCGAGATCCTCAATGGAGAGGGTCTTGGAATTGCTGAGCGGGTGACTCTTGGGCAGAGCAATCTGCGGAGAGCTTTCTACAAGGGGCGTAAATACGAGGCCGGCTTCTTCTATTGCAGCTTCAAGCTCGCCTGCGGTACCTTGGGTTTCGAGCAATACGCCAATTTCGCTCGCACCTTGGGCAACATCGTTAATAACACCGCGTGTGGTACGGTCGCGGAGAGCATACGAGTACTCGGCGCCTCCGGCCTGCAAAACGGTATGGGCAAAAGCCTGGACATCAAAGAGATAATGCTGGCCGCTTACGGCAAAGGTATTTGACATGAGTCTGTGCTCCTCTCCTAGTTCTTATGCTCGCGCTCGTCAATAAAGCGTGAAGCCTTGTGCTCTGCAGATACGCCAAGGCCGTCTGTCTCGTACACCAAAACGCGTGACGGACGTACGCCGGTGTGGGTCTTAAGGGCATTCTCAACACGCTCGGCAATCTTGTCAAAGGGCTCGTCGCTGCCAAACACGCGCTCAACCGAGACCTCGTACTTTGTGGTGTAATTCTCATCATACGCACGAATACGATACTCGCCCGAGAGACCTGCGTCTGCACGGACTACATACTCAATGTCAGAGGGGAATACGTTTACGGCGCTTACAATGAACATCTGGTCTTTGCGGCCCGAGATATGAATGCGGGCATGGGTACGGCCGCACTTGCAAGGCGTATTGTCTACCCAGCCAATGTCGCCTGTCGCAAAGCGAATCATAGGACGTGCGTGCTTTTGAAGGGTGGTGTATACAAGCTCGCCCTTTTGACCGGGCTCAAGAACTTCGCCGGTTGCAGGGTCAACGGTTTCGACCAGAATCTGGTCCTCAATAATGTGGAGACCGTCTTTGTACTCGCACATACCTGCGCAGGCGCCATAAATGTCAGAGAGACCAAAGAAGTCATAAACGCTTGCATCCCAAATGTCCTCAATGGCCTTACGGGTTGTCTGGATTGAGCCGCCCGGCTCACCCGAGATAATAATGGTCTTAAGGCTTGCGAAGTCGACCTTGGGGTCATAACCCTTCTCAATGGCCTTTTGGCCGAGAAGCCATGCGTAGCTGGGGCTTGACCACATAAAGGTGGGCTGATAATGCTTCATGGCCCACAGGAGACGGTCGCTCGGAACAGCGCCAACCCAAATACCGAGTGCGCCAAGGTTTTGTGCACCAATAACGCAGGGACCGCCTACGTACAATGCGAAGTTCATGCCGTGAAGGTAGCGGTCATTAGGACGCATGCCCGCCTGCCAGAAGAGGCGGCTTTCTGCGGCCATGAACTGGTCAAAGTCATCCTGGTTAAAGGGACTCATGGTTGGAACGCCCGTTGAGCCTGAGCTTGTGGCCATGTAAACTACGTCGTCCTCAGGGCAGCCGCACAGCTCACCAAAGAATGAGCCTACGCCCTGGGTAGCACGTTCGGTGCTCTTGTCAATAAAGGGGAACTTCTCGAGATCCTTCAGAGACTCAATATCAGGCGATAATCCCAGCTCATCCCATGTGCGCTTGTAATAGGGGCAGTGCTCATAAGAAAATCGCAGCTCATCTTTAAGCAGCTTAAGCTGGTATTTCTCGAGCTCGGGACGAGGCATGGTCTCGATCTCGGGATCATAGTACTTTTGATCATAGGGAATGTTCTTTAAAGCCATACGTTCTCTCCTCTTTTAGCTTACCGGTATATAAATACCACACAAACATGCATTACGTATAATGCACTATTTTCCGAGAACCTGGTTATATGTATTATCTATAGCTAGTTAGACAAAATACGTAACTTCTCATAACCGGCAAACATGGTACCGTATACTGCATCATTACAGAAACCATATTTTATCTTTGAGGAAGCTTATTCGTATGACACTGCAACAACTCCGCTATTTTATTGAAATTGCCAACTCGGGCTCGTTTAACTCGGCAGCTAAGCGGCTCTATATATCTCAGTCAACGCTCTCAACCGCTATTCATGACCTTGAGCGGGAGCTTGGCATTCAGGCTTTTATGCGGTCCAATCATGGCATTACGCTCACCAATGACGGCACCGATCTTTTGGCGTATGCGCGGCAGGTAGTGGATGAAGCTGATCTTCTTAAGGCTCGTTACGCAGGATCAGCACATTCACACCACAGCAGACTCTCAATAAGTACACAACACTATGCATTTTCTGTTGAAGCATTCGTATCGCTTGCAAACTCTTTTGATGATGCACGCTATGATTTTTCGCTCCGGGAAACCCGTACAAGTGAAATCATAAAAGACGTTCGCGAGTTTAGAAGCGATCTTGGCATTCTCTATCTTGACAGTTTTAACGAGCGTGCCCTCCTGGGCGAATTCGATGAATCAGGCCTTGAGTTTAATCTGCTCTTCGAAGCAAAAGTTCATATATTTGTGGGTTCCAAACACCCGCTTGCCCAAAAGACACTTATCGCTCCTCAGGATCTCATTCCCTACCCGCGTTACTCGTTTGAACAAGGCACCGAGCGTTCCTTCCACTATTCTGAGGAACCGCTCTCGATGCTCCCCCATGACCGCAACATTACCTTTAGCGACCGAGGAACCCTTACCAACCTTTTGACTCATGGCAAGGGCTATACGCTTTCTACCGGCGTTCTCTCCATAGAAATGCAATCCGGCTCGGGAATTGTTGCGATTCCATTAGAGACCGACGAGACTATGCGCGTTGGCTACATTGTGCACAAGGACCGTAAACCAAGCGAACTTGCACTGCGTTACATTGATGAGCTCAAACGCTGCGTTGCATCGAGCACCTTGGTAACCGTACCTCCCCGTTCGTAATTGGCAGACTGCACAAAAATAATTATGTTCTCGAAACACAATTGTGATACGCTATTTGAGACACATTAAATCAAAGGAAGGGACCTTTATGATTAATGAAAAAATGTTTGCATTGGGTGACGAGCCCAGCGCAATTCGCGTGCTTTTTGCCTATGGCCTTAAGCGTAAGGCCGAGATTGGCGCTGATAGAGTCTTTGACTACAGCATCGGTAACCCAAGCGTTCCTGCTCCGCCCCAGGTAGCAGAAGTTGCAAAGCGTCTTTTGGACAGCGACCCGGTAGCCCTTCACGGTTACACGCCGTCTGCCGGCGCACCTGACGTACGCGAAGCGGTAGCCAGCCATATCAGCCGTCGCTATGATGTCTCGGCAAGCGCATCAAATGTTTATCTCACTCATGGCGCCGCTGCGGCGCTGGCCATATCCATTGCAGCCATTACCGTGCCGGATGACGAGGTTATTGTTATCAGCCCGTACTTCCCTGAGTACAAAACATGGATTGACCAGTTCCAATGCACCATTGTCGAAGTTCCTGCCGCACAGCCAAGCTTCCAGCCAGACATTGAGGCCCTTGCCCAGGCTATTGGCCCCAAGACAAGCGCCGTTATTATTAACTCGCCCAACAACCCCGTTGGCGCGGTTTATACCAAAAAGAGCCTTGATGACTTGGCAGCGCTGCTCACCAAAAAAGAAGAAGAGCTTGGCCGCCAGATTTACCTTATCTCAGATGAACCGTACCGTCTCATTAGTTACGGTGCCGAGATACCCTGGGTTCCCTGCATTTACCCGCGTACCATTGTATGCAACTCGTTCTCCAAGAGCCTTTCGCTCCCTGGCGAGCGTATTGGTTACATCTATGTCGCTGATCAAATGGACAATGATGCCGAAACCTCACTCGCTATTGCCGGTGCGGGACGTGCGCTTGGCTACATTTGCGCATCTGTTTTGTTCCAGCGCATTCTTAAAGAGTGCATTGATTTGCCGTCTGACGTTGAATCTTATCGCGAAAACCGCAAGTTGCTCACCGAGGGCCTGGGCGCGCTCGGCTATGAGTATGTTGAGCCGGACGGAGCATTCTACCTTTGGGTTAAGGCATTAGAACCTGACGCCAAGGCCTTCTCGGAGCGTGCCAAGCAGTTTGAGCTTTTGCTTGTACCGTCAGACAGCTTTGGTGTAACCGGCTGGGTACGCCTGAGTTACTGCATCGCAAAGGATACGATTGTAAACAGTATGCCCGCATTCAAGGCGCTGATGGAGAGCTATAAGTAGCCAGAGGATTCAGCAAAATCTAAAAAAGTCCGGCCCCACCGGTGTGATCATAACGGTGGGGCCGGACTGTAATTTAGAAGCAAAGCCGCATGGGTAACAGCTTATACGCTCTTACGGATTTGTTCCGTCAGCCTCTTCCTGATTCTTAGCTTGTTCTTGAGCACGAGCATCTTCCTCACTAATCGTAGTGTCACCCTGATTATTGAGTGCGGTTTGGATGTCTTGTGCATCAGTGTCGCTTGTGGTATCCATGGTGTCAATATTGGAAGACTGGTTGTTATTGTCATCAGGCTGCTGCTGGTTTTGATCCTCAGGTTGATTGTTCTCTTCCGAGGGCTGCTGGCCTTGGTCATCAGGCTGGTTATTCTCTTCCGAGGGTTGCTGATTCTGGTCATCAGGCTGGTTATTCTCTTCCGAGGATTGCTGATCATCCGAGGGTTGCTGATTCTGATCATCGGGCTGATTATTCTCATCTGAAGGCTGCTGATTCTGGTCATCAGGCTGGCCATTCTCATCTGACGGCTGGTTATTCTCGTCAGAAGAATTCTGTTCATTGTTGGTATCGGTGTTATTCTCGCCAGGCTCCTGAATATTGTTATCTGTGTTTGTCTCGGCAGAGGTGTCATCAGGCTGAGTTGCGGTTTGCGACTCGTCAGCTGGCTGAGTCTCTTCTTCTGCGGTGGTGTCCGGGTAATAGTAATCATCATACGTAGGCTCATAATATGTTTGCTGAGCAGTATATGACTGATCCTGCGTGTAAGATACCGCTTGTGCCGGAACCAAATTGTCAATTGCTGAACGCAGTGTACGAGCTGCGGCATTTACCTGCTCTTGTGTTGCATCCTCATTGCTATAAACTCTGGCCGGCTGGTTTGCACTTGACTCATCAGTGAGCTCAATAAGATCTCTAAGAGACTTGTAGCTCCCTGAAGTATATGCACTGCCGTCTACTTCCCATGCTTCCACAATAAGCGCGTACAAAGCAGATTTATCTACCGGAGGTTTTACCTCAATTTGCTGTTGCTCGGTACTTGTGACATCCTCACCCGTTGCGTTTGCCGTATCACTTGTTGCGGCGTTGGTTTCTGATTGAGCAGTTGTTCCCGCAGCATTTTGATCATTCGTCTGAGAAGCCTGCTTAGCAGAATCATCATCTGCCGAGGCATCGCTCGATTCCTGAGCGTCTTGTGTCTGATTGGGCGTTACCATATTTGTAATAACGTCTTTTACCGAATCCGGCAAAAACGTCCAGGTTGCAAACCCGCCGGCAGCAAGCGCAATAAGAACGGGAATTACAACTTTGACTGCAAGCGGAACTCCTGTTTTCTCAGCCTCAAGAGTTCCTGCTTTGTTGAATCCCTGGATTTTTGTTTCTTGTGGTTGAGAACTCGCCGGTTCTGCAAAATGTTTACCTTCTGCCATATGACACGCTCCCTGCTACTCAGGTTAGACTCAGTTTAAGAGATTTATTTTATCACGAAGTCAATATGTGTGCCGGGTAATTATTTAATTCATAAGCTCGTCTTGAAAATGAGATTATTACATCAAAGAAAGGTCAAGATCGCTCATCCAGCCCCACATAACCTCATACATTGAACCGTACTGCACCATAAATTCCCAAATAGATGTATAAACAATGGTGCCTTCTCCGCCCCAGGTTTCTGAGCTTACTACCGTACCGTCACCAACATAAATACCAATGTGGCCGTAAATATTGTTGCCAACACCCGCAACAATCATGCCAACCTCTAAATCAGAAAAATCCTGGCTGTTGCAGAACATAAAATAATAATCACGTGCACAACCAAGCAGCGGAGTTTCAATACCCATTGCGTTAAAAACATCGCAGACCCATTGAGCGCAAAGACTGGGACCGGGAGAAGGAATGTATGGAATGGTATCGAGAAGAACATACTGGGTATAACTTAGCCCATAATCAATTTCTTCCTCTTCTACCTCTTCTTCTGCAAGGTATACCGGTTCATCGATAATAACCGGCTCCTGCATAATGGTATCTTCTGTAGCTAATTCTTCGACAATTGCTTCATCAGTAACCTGTAACGGGATGGCCGGCTCTTCTTTTGTGCCAAATACATTAACAGCAACAACCACCAGAACACCAACCAACAGAACTGCGCCTGCTGATGCAATAAATTTGTGGAAACGTTCTATTGATCCGTTTATAGTGTTTTCTTTCAACGTTCCTGCTTTCACAAATAACAATATTTAACTGCGTATTATAGCATGGTATCAGATGAAAAGCTACAGAACTCCAGATATGTCCTTTAACAATTTTGCAAAAACCAGACGAATCCTTCTGCATTGAGCTGCCAAACACGGATTCACAGATTGACATGGTATATCTGCCTCGCTACAATGTGCGCGGCGGACTGAGAAATCCACCGCTTAAGAGTCCCTTACGCATACTACGCAGGGACGTAGTCACAAACATACATGCATGGAAAGGGGATACAATGAAGAATGTAAGCCGCAGAGATTTTGTCAAGGGATCAGGCATCGCCGCCGCAGCCGGTGCAACCATGCTCGGTCTTGCACCTTGCGCAGGAATTGCTGAAGAAGCAGCTGTACCTGCAGATTTTGTCATGGATGCTGCAAAGGCAGACGCAAAGTGGAGTTTTGAGATCGCCCCCGAGCCCATCCCTGAAGACGCAATTGCCGATACCCAGGAAGCCGATGTTATCGTTGTCGGCTGCGGTACCTCAGGCCTTTGCACCGCTGTTTCTGCTGTCGAAGCCGGCGCCAGCGTTATCCTGTTCTCCGCAAGCCTTGCTCCCTGCAGCCGCGGCGGTTCAAACCATGCAACCCACTCCAAGATCATGGAGCGCGAGGGCATAGAGAGCTACGACGTTGACCGATACATCGACCGTGAGCGCTATATTGCCGGCAACGCCATTGACCAGAAGAAGGTTAACCTCTTCCTGAACAACAACGAAGAAGCCATGAACTGGCTCGTTGACATGATGGACGCCAAGGGTGTTGCAATGACACTCGAGTCCTCTCCCAAGATCTTTGGTCCGGACGATCCTCTGTATACACCCATTGCAGCCCACACCGCTTATGACGACGAGAACGCCCCCGGCGGCGGCCAGCCCCTCATTGTTGCCGCTTTGGCTGACATCTTTGTGGAGAAGGGCGGTACCCTCATTTATGGCATGAAGGCCGAGCAGCTTGTACGCGGTGGCGTTCCAAACGGAACCACCGGTGCCGTTGAGGCCGTTATCGCCTCCAGCCTTGCTGACGGTACCTACACCAAGTTTGTAGGCAAGAAGGGTATTGTCCTCGCAACCGGTGACTTCTCCGCCAACAAAGAAATGGTCAGGAAGTATTGCCCGAGAGTTCTCCCGCTTATCATGAGCGAGGGTAATAACTACGACGCCGGCCGTTCTATGGGCGGCCTTTACAAGGGCGACGGCCACAGGATGGCTCTTTGGGCAGGCGCCGGCTGGCAGCGCACTCCCAACACCCCAATGATCCTCACCGCAATGATGCTGGCTTCTGACCCCTATATCAACCACTCCGGTCTCAACGTCAACATTAACGGCGAGCGCTTCATGAACGAATGCACCGGCTTTGCCTTCTCCGCCGAGGCTCTCTTGCTCCAGCCCGAGCGCACCTGCTTTGCTATCTGGGCAACCAACTACGCTTTTGACCGTGCAGCATGGCAACAGCGCGGTGCATGGAACGTTGCAGATCTGACCGCCGAGGAAACCCTCGCAAGCTGGGAGAGATATGCAGAGTTTGGCCGCTATACCAAGGCCGACACCCTCGAAGAACTCGTTGCCGCGCTTGGTCTCCCGGTAGAAGAGACTCTCGCTACCATCGCACGCTACAACGAGCTTGCCGAGAAGGGCGTGGATGAAGACTTCCATAAGCGCTCTGACGAGCTTATCCCCATTAAGGAAGGCCCGTTCTACGGCAGCGCCATCCGTCCGAGCCTTCTCACCGTTCTTGGTGGCCCCCGCACCAATGCTGACCTCCAGATCTGCGAAGATGACGACACACCCATTGAGGGTCTCTACTGCGTTGGTACCATGATTGGTGATTACTACAACAACACCTATACCTTCCTGGTTGAGGGTCTCAACTACGGTAGCTGCATTACCTTTGGCTATCTCCTCGGCAAGAAGCTTGCTCAAGCATAAGCGACGCACTTTAGTTCCGGAATCCTTTGGGAGCACAGTAAAGCCTCAAAAGGATTCCGGATAACACGATGCCCCGCCTTCGAAACTATGAAGTGAACCGTATCCCAAATCTTGGACAAGAAGAAAGTATAAGATTTTGAGATGTGGTTCACTGCACGAAGGCGGGGCAGTATTATTCTGTAGCATGGTAAGTAGTCAGTGATCAGAGACAAGGTTTTACGAGTCTGGCGATCACCATATGCTGTTTATTGGACGTTTGGCGGGCAATTGGAGTTCAACATGGATGGAAAACTCTTTATTCAGGCTATAACAAAGTTTGCGTGCGGACTATTAATTGTTGCAATCCTCCTGTTTCTCCCGGCCGGAACGTTTGATTTTTGGCAGGCTTGGCTTCTTTTGGGGATCCTGTTTATTCCTATGTTCTGCGCCGGCATTGTAATGATGGTCAAGAATCCGGATTTGCTCAGAAAACGGTTAGATGCGAAAGAAGAGCAATCGGAGCAAAAACAGGTGATACTTCTCAGCGGACTTATGTTTATAGCTGCTTTTGTTATTGCCGGGTTGAATAGCAGATTTGGCTGGTTCATTCTGCCGAGCTGGGTTTCTATTGTAGCTGCAGTGCTTTTTCTTGTTGCATACGCGCTCTATGCAGAGGTCCTGCGCGAGAATACTTACCTTTCGCGAACCATTGAGGTGCAGGAAAACCAAACCGTTGTCGATACCGGTCTTTACGGCATCGTTCGCCATCCCATGTATATGACCACACTCTTGCTGTTTCTCAGTATGCCCTTAGTACTGGGCTCCCCTTTCTCTTTTGCAATTATGCTTCTCTACATCCCCATCATAGCCAAGCGCATCCGCAATGAAGAAGAAGTCCTCGAAGCCGGCCTTGACGGATACGCAGAATACAAAACCCGGGTCAAATACCGATTAATCCCATTCGTCTGGTAGTATAAAAACCCTCATCGCAGTTTGCGACAAGCAAATATTGCACAACCCAAGCTTGGTGGCAAAAAGGTGACGATTCGTTGTCTCAGACACGAGTTTTGGGCTTCTCGGCCAGAGGTTGTGGCAAAAAGGTGACGATTCGTTGTCAGTAGATTGAGTTTTGTGATTTATTTTAATAGTGTAATATGCATTTATCAGGTATTATATTGATTGTTAAAATAGTAATATCCGGGTAAGAGCCTATTTGAGACAACGAATCGTCACCTTTTTGCCATTTTCACGTGTCCGAGAGACCAAATCATTGCTTCAAGACAACAAATCGTCACCTTTTTGCCACCAGCCTCTGGCTGAGAAGCCCCAAACTCGTGTCTGAGACAACAAATCGTCACCTTTTTGCCACAACCTCTGACCAAAGCAGCGTGTGGCTCTCATCTTTATCCCAATGAACAGGAGACGGGTCATAGTTCACGCCCCGGGCCAGGTTTCCCTAGCCCGGGGCGTGGCATTTAACTCAGCTCGTAGAGCTTATCTGAGATTACTCGTTGGCTACAATGAACTCACCGGTGTACTTGGCGAGAGCGCCGCAGTTCATGCCGAGGTTCTGTCCCGGGATCTTGAACTGGTAGCAGCCGTAGTAAACGTCGCCAATCATGGTACCGACATTGTAAAGGCCGGGGATGGGCTCATCGGCGGCATCGCAGACCTGCATGTTGTCGTTGGTGCGCAGACCGCCCATAACGGTGAGGATGTTGTAGGAGGGCTCGCCCACAAAGCCATAGAACGGCGGGGTCTTAATGGGAATCAGGAACTCGGGGAGCTTGAGGAAGTCCTCATCGACGCCTGTCTCGCAGAAGCCGTTGTAACGGTTGATCTCATCGATGATCTCGGGCTGTAAGCCGAGCTTCTCGATAACTTCCTCGATGGTGTCGGCCTTGACATAGGTGCCATCCTCAACCTTGGCATCCCACTGCGCGATTATCTCTTCGGGCTCGTAGAGCGGTGTGGTGTAGCCGGTCTTGCGCTTGGGCCACGGCTGGGCGTTCTCAGCATAAGCGCTGTCCCAGATCTCGGCGATCTTGTTGCCATACACATGATTCTTGTAGATGTACGAATAGAAACCGCCAGTCTCGCCTTCGCAGTGGAAGCGCTTGCCGGTCTGGACGTTGATCATTGCGGTAATGGTGTCAACACCGCCATAGCCGCCACCAACCATTGCAGGGCAGGGGAAGTTCTTTTGCCAGGCTGCGCCAACCCACAGACCCATCTTCTGGCCGTCTCCCTCGTAGAGACCGCCGTAAACCTTGCCGGCCTCGGGGTCAAAGTCCTCATCAACGTCGAAGTTCTTAACAACGTCGTACCATTCGGGGGCATAGCGCTTCATCATGTCGCGGTCGCGGCTGAAGTCGCCGGTAGCCAATACAATCGCCTTGGTGCCCACGAACTTGATGTAGTTACCGTTGGCATCCTGTGCGATAACGGCGTCAACGCGGCCCTCGGTGCCATTGGGCACACCGCCGCGGACAAGCTGCTTGGCGCAGGTGTCATAGTAGATCTCGACGCCGAGGCTTTGGGCCTTCTTGGCAAGCTGGCTCACAACAAATGGCTGGCCGTCGCCTACACCAAGGGCGATCTCGGGGTCAATCCAACCATGCGTCGCCAGCGGGTTCCACTCCCACAGCTCGGGATCATCGCAGCGGTTAAGATGCTGGACCTGCTCGAGATACAGCTCATAATTACCCGGCTCAGCCATAATGTCGATGAGCCAGTTCATGTAGTCTTCGCTCGTCTTATACCAGAGCATCCACTTGGCCTGGTCTATGTTGAGGCTGTTGGTAAGCATCTGAGTCTTGTAGAAGGGACGGAACTTAATAGGCTCCAGACCAAGACTCTCGCGATACTTGCTATGGAATGCGAAGTTGGAGCCGCCGCGGCCAATGGGGCCGGCGCCCTTCGCAAAGAGGATAACCTTGCCGCCGGCCTCGGCAGCAGCCACGGCGCACACCAGACCAGCGGTGCCGGCGCCTACGACTATAATCTCAGCCTCGCGGGTCTCGGCAATCTGATCATCGCCGATTGCCTCGGGAGGAATCTCGAACGACCATTTACCGTCGACAGAATCATGGTTCAGTACAGCGGGTGCAGCCTCGTCGGCCATGGCGCTTATGGCGCCAGATGCTGCGACAGCACCTGCAGCAGCGGCGGTACCCTTCAAGAAACTCCTACGATCAAGTTTTGTTTCTTTCATTTTTTCCTCCTCCAAAGATCTAAGCCTCTCCTGTCTGATATGGCTCTTTTCCAAAAAGTGCGTGAAGCAGAACCATAACATTACAAAGTATAGCTTGAAACGTCATGCGTCTGAACAGTTTAAGTCCCTTGAACGGCGAACAACCAAGAATCATACTGCAGGCGACCCCCCCTATATGTCAGGATATGTCGGGGGACGATATGTCTATGACAGATAATATGACCCGAACAACTCAAAGTTCCGTTGTTCGGGTCATATTATCTGTCATAGTCCCCTGTCATACTCTCAGAAACTTCTCATCTATATGGCACAAGTTGCTTATGAGCAGGGATGCATCCTTATGAAGGTAACAGGTGATATATAACCCTGTTAATACCACCTGTTACCAAAAAGTTAGTTGAAAGACAAAAACCTTGCGCTATGTGTTGAGCGTGAGATGAAACTCTTTAAGGAGAGCGTCTCGATATGTTGCATCTGTGGTTACACGGGCAGCATCATCAATACGACCAAGCGAAAGCAGCTTATCGATGAGTCTACTCATAAGCGCAAACCCTTTTTCAAGGCCTTCTTCAAGTCCTTCAGCACGGCCTTTTTCTTTGCCAATGCTGATGCCTTGCTCTTTGCCAAGCTCGTACTGTTCTCGTTTAATATCTTCAAGGAACATATATTCCTTCTTCCAACGCTGGTTATGATGTGCCTCAATTACGGCGGCTTCAAGACGTTTGGTAAAGTCATCAGAGGGCTTGTTGCTATGAAGGTAATCAAGAAAACCATCAAGCTTTGTGTCATTACCAAGACGCGGAGCAGAAGCTGCTAAAAAGATAGTATGCGTACCATCCCTGAGTGTCAAGTCTTGGTTTTCCAGACAAGTGTTTTCAAACCAGTAGATACGCTTATTCTCTTTAAAGAGATCGAAGTTACAGATAAAGATTACATAGGAATCCGGAAGCTTACTATAGTCAATACTTTTCTCAAGCTGATCAATTGTAATAAGAGAATGGTAGTAGCGAGATCGCTTGCGTAAGTCATCTTTATTGATAACCTGCATCTCAAGATCAAAGGATGTGCCTTTGCCATCTTTTACATACACATCGAGTCTGACTGATCTACTGTCACTTACTGCATCAAGAGTTGCTTCATGCACTAAATAGGCTATACGCTCAATGGGTACTTTGAGAATTGTCTCGATGGTTTCTTTACAGAGCTCTTCATCTAACATGACTTTTGAAAACAAGAAGTTATTTGAGAGTCTGAGCTTTTCATATGCTTCTGGCTTGCCAAAAGCTTCTAATGAAGCGCTCTCATTATTCTCATAATCACTTTTAGCCATTACATCATTCATATGCAACTCCTTTGCGCCTAGGGCTAAAACCAGCGCCAGTCAACATATACATTCTTCGCAGCATAAGTTTTGTAAAAGGAGTGTTAGGTTTTCAAAAACCCTTACAGAAATCTAACACGGCAGCTCAATTGTGCGGACTATGTGGATAATAAGATGTCATACATAAATTATCCAAAAAAATGTAACTTGTACGTGTGAACGAAGTCATTTTGCGTCACTAACTGAGATGAGTATTACGGCTACTGACTAGAACAGTATGGGGGAGATTTGATTGTCGCAGGTTGCAACTTGGCTTGATACTACATTCTCTGCGTTTGATATGTCTGGGTTGGCATTTTGTCATGAGGTTGCGGAGAGCTGTTTGGGCAGTGTACTTACCCCGCTTTGTCAGGTATTGGCCTATTTTGGTGATCACGGTATAGGATTTATTATTCTTGCACTTGTGCTTATGTGTTTTAAAAAGACGCGAACAATTGGCATTTGCATGTTGGTTTCGCTTCTACTGGATTATTTATTTGCAAATCTTGGATTAAAAACCCTCGTTGACAGGCCTCGCCCTTTTGAGCAAAACGAACAATGGGCTGAGTGGTGGACGGCAGTAGGCGCTTTATCACCGGGAGGGTCTTCTTTCCCATCACTACATGCGGCAATGATGGCTTCGTATATGATGATTATTGCGTTGAGCAAGCGCACTATGGGCTGGACGCTCGGAGCTATAGCCCTCGTTTTGCTCATGGATTTCTCACGTGCATATCTTGTAGTGCATCATCCAACCGACATAATTGTTGGAACAATCATAGGAATAGTTATAGGTATATGTTCCTATTATCTGGTAAAAGCAGTCATGTCCAAATTTCAATACCGTGCTGCTATGATTCTTGAGTAAACCGGGGTTAGTGCCAGAAGTCTATCTTTGAATTAGTTTCTTTATGTCGGGGGACGGTGGTTTGACATGTTTGATGGGAATGGTATCATACCGGAATATGATCATTAGTTTTTGAGGACAATCTGCGTCGAGGATAAGTAATGCAAAGAGCAGCTCGATGATTTAAATATGAAAAACCACCGTCCCCCGACATATCTGACATGTGGAGAAGGTAGTATGGACACAGTAACCCATTATATTGAGGTGATATACGAGAGTTCATGCGCAACGTGGGGCATTGGTACTCTCGAGTGGCTGCAGCAATCCGGTGTTGCCGAGAAAGACCGGGAGTCTGATGTAACAGCAAGCGGGTGTGTACGGCAGCATCTCATAACCCGGCAGAACATCGCCATGGATTCTGTCATTGTATTCGTATCTGATGCGGCGACCGCAAACCGTGACTGGCGCAACTTTATAGATGCAAGCGCACAGAATGTCAGGTTTATACCGGTTGACTGCGGTATCGAAACAGTAAATTTTAACGATCCAATGGTAATGCCTCCTGTTTTGGAAGAAATCAATTTTATTAGGATTGATGACAAACTTTATTTGAACATTCTTGATTCACTTACAACGGATCCCCAGTTTTATACAATAAAAAATCACCTGATGTTGAGGTACAAAAGCTGGGCTATTGCGGGTTACGAGGGCGATCTGCTCACAAACCGCAAAGACATAAAGCAATACCGGGAGGCTTTCGAGACAAACCTGGCCAAGCAAAGAGATGAGTATTTACGAGCCCAAATACAAGGCATACTTGATTATCTGGAAGCTTCAGACCGCTATGCGAAAAAACTCACAAGACAAAAAGTTTTGAGATGGATTGGACGCGGCATCCTTATTGCTCTCGCCGTGACGGTACTGTTGCTAATTCCTGGCTCGGAGTCTATTTTAACAGGGCATCATATGCTACGCTCGCACTCTCGGTTGATTCTGAATCGGCAGATCCAATTAGCGGCGCTATCAAAATGACAGAAGCTATCACCAATCCGTTTTCAACGGAGATGGCAAAAAAGATCGCATACGAGAAGTACGTAGCTTTCATGGATAAAGTTTGGGACCAAACTCCGATTGGCCAAAATTATAAATATACAATAAATGATGCAGCTATTCCGGCGGGTTCGCGGTATATCTGGACAGCGGATTCCGGTGGTAAAGCGCTTCTGTGGGATACCTATACCGGACAAATTGAGTCAAAACAAAAGCTCACCGATGGCGAACTGTTTTGCATAGCGGCCAATTCTTTGGGCAACGTAGCAGCAATGGATAGTGACGGGGAATTATACCGAGGCGATGGCAAAGGTTGGCAAGATACCGGTGTTGTTTCTTCCGTTAACCCGGCAGCTGCAAGACTCAAAATGTCAGATAACACAGTACTCATCTATGACCGCAACACTTTGGAGCAGTATGATGCTCAGACGACAACGCTCTTGCAAAATACAAGCAGCACTTTTACTGTTCTTGATGCGGGTATCACTGCAGAAGGGAAAACTATTGTTGCAGCATCCGATAACGGTAATCTGCTTGTAGGCATTTGGTCTGAGGATGATATTCTCAATTACATCGCCACAGGTATAACAGTAAATAACAGGCCCGTCTCGGATATCCGGAGAGATGTCCTTATAGTTACTGATGACACCGGTCAGGTATGGAAAGTAACCGGAACCATGACAGAAAGGATTCCGCTCGTTTTGCCTCAAGCTCTGGCGCTGAGATTTGTAAACGACTACACGGTGGTATATCACGAGAGAAACATCGGAACCGGTCTCTACGATATTGACGAATTCTTTGATTACAGAAGCGTGCTTTCGGATTTTCGTGCGCTAAACAATATCTATGCAACAGAGGATATGCTGCTGATGATGAGTGAATCTGACTGCAGGCCGGTTTCTCTTGAAGGTATACTCAAGAAGAAGAGCGCTTCATCAGAAACCGTATATGACAGCAAAAACGCTACGGCAGATCTGAGTGCAACCGGTGGCAAAGGCGTAGAAAGCGTTGAAATCGCCGATAACGGTGTTATTACCATGAAACTTCAGCTCGCAAACGGACCCGTTACCGCAATGCTCGACCCGGCAATGATACTGCACAACAATAGCGGTCATTATGCCCAAGAAGACGTGGCGGTACTTCCCGATGACTATCTGTACTATGAAGATGAACCTTTTATGACCTATGGTTTGCCCACGGTGGCCGGCATACGGTTCGTTGCAGCAAATGAGCTGAACAATACTGATTATTATTATATCCTTGTCGGGTGCTCTGACGGAAGCTTTTTTGAACTTGCACTGGACACAGAGAAGGGAACCATAACCAAGACCTGCGAGCATGTTATTCCCTCCAGGACAGCTATAACAGCAATATATCAAACCAAAGACGGCTATATGCTCAAAGACGCAGCTGGGAGATACTGGGAATGCCGGACCGGCATTAATACCATTTCCGAGAAGGGCATCTACGAAAGCGTTAAAACAAAGCTGCACTCGGGAGTGACAGTACAGGTAAAAGACCTCGTATCATCCGAGGTATGGAATACCCTGGGACTCTCGGTATATCCGGGCGGAGACGGTGAGGAGTGGGAATAACATGAATCACATTTTCATTTCATACTCCAGAAAAAACGAAGCGGTTGTCGATGCGTTTACCCAACTCTTAAAAGACAAGGGATACAGTATTTGGCAAGATAAATCAGGCGCGGGTACCGGTATCCCCTTCTCCACAAAGTGGTTCGACGTAATTACCGAAGCTCTGTATCTTGCAAGCGCAGCAATTATATTCCGCTCGGAGTACTGGGACAAATCAGTGAACTGTGCAAATGAGTTTGATCTCATAAAAAAGTGTGCTATTCCCTATTTGGAACTGAATCCCGACGAGGTCGAAAAAGACCCGGAAGCCGCTATAGAGAAGGTCAGGCTGTTCTGTACTCAACAAGTCAATAACGAGAAAAACAGCAATCGCACCCAGCTCTTCTCGGCCGCTTACGAGCTAAAAACCAACGTGGATCCTTACCAGCTGGTTGAGCACACAAGGGGTTTCAACGATACCATGGATTATCTGATTGTTGATTTGGGCAGCTTGAGCACGCAAATGAAATCAGAAAACTACAAGCAGCTTAATCCGGAAATGTATCCGTATATGGAGCAGTACATAAAGTTTGCCAGAAACAGTACCATTCGCAGAGTCGGAGGGATTGTGCTTGGGGCACTGCTGGCAATAGCTTCGGCGGTAATGGCTATAGCAGGAGTCATAGCCATTGGCAGCGGAACCCAGGAAAACACCAATGTTTATAACGGCCAGGCAGTTTCTGGGCAAATAGCCGAGCTCAGGGAGATAGACCCCTTGCTGGCTATCAGCAAGGCCGTAAATATGAATACCGATTATTTACAAGTAACCTCGTTTTTTACCCTCAATATGAATGCTGTCAGACTGCAAAATGTCAATCTTCCGGCATCTGTAGCCAAAAAAGACAGCGACCTGTACAACAGCGTATTAGCCAAGAAGCCCGTGCTAACCGGCAGTCTGTACAGAGCCGAACCTCAGGATGACAGCGGCAGCATGCAGATCACCAGGCTTACAAACGGTTTAACATGGACAATAAATACTCCGGGTACCGTAAACTGCTTCTCTTGGAGCGATGACGGCAGATATTTGGCATTCGCCTCGGGGAGCAAGGTCTATGTTTATGACCCGTCGGGTTATGGGAATCCAATAAGCCTGGCGGAGAACTACGAGAAAATCAATTCTCTGAGATTTATGGACATAGACGGCAGTACCTATATTACAGCGATAACAGAGAGGGGAACTGCACTTTTATGGGAGAACCCCATAAAGCCGGGATCTGTAGAAAGGCAGGGAATAAACTATGGCGTGTTTCTGCAGAATCAGGATGTACCAACTGCGGTTTTTGTAGATGGGAACGACCTTATAATAAACAGGGATCACGAATTGAAAACCATTAATATCGCTGTCGAAGGAGTATTACTGCCCGCAAGTCTCGCAGTTACAGACAACGGCAGAACGGCGGCTATGATATACGAGAAAGACGGAACCTATGGCGTGACCTGTATTAATCTCGAGAACGGAATCACAGAGCTGAGCATAGCTTCTGATTACCGTCTGACAGGACTTGCGTTTAACGCTGATGGGAATTCACTCTATGCATCAGCGTTTGGCTGTACGGCAGCTAAAATAGATTTGGATTCCGGCGCTATCACATACGGGGATCTGCCTCTGTATCTGTGGAACATAGCTCGTTGGGGTCAAAACTTTGTTCTTACCGATTATTACGGGCAGTATACCGTTATTGATGAAACCATGACTATACTTACTGATTTCTATAGGACTAACCTGGCTTTTATGCCCTGCTTTACCATGGAATTGGCTCAGAAAAAAGGATATATGTTCACAGTAAACCGAGGAGGCGCCAGTACTGTTTTTTGCGAGAGAGTTAATTTGAACAATCCCGCAAAAAATCTCTTCTTTGTACCTGAGACCGAGAGGATAGATGCCAACACCGCCGTTGCGGTTTCTGCAGATGAGGGATATGTGGCTTTTGGTTATCCAGACGGCCTGGTCAGAGTCTACGAAACGGAGCATATGTATTTAACAGCGGAGTTGCAAACTCAAGGAAACTCAGTATCTGCGTTGAGATTCTCGTCTGACGGTTCCGGCCTCTATGTGCTGAGTGAATCCGGAGATATTCAAACGCTTGAACTGCCGCATTATTACCAGAATAGCAATCTGGCAGCCATGCAGGCAAACTGGCAGATCATCACCAATACATTGGCAGACAAGTACAATACCTACGCAGACGCTCTCCCAACAGACTGACATTTGGACATGACTGCTTTTACCAGATAATAGGAACATATACCTAAAACTAGTCCTATGATTGTTCCAACAATAATGTCGGTTGGATGATGCACAACAAGATATGCACGCGAGGAATGTATATGTTGAGTGGCGCAGGTTTTAGCCCTAAGCGCAAAGGAGTTGCATATGAGTGATGTAGTTTCCAACCAAGATTTCCAAAATAATAATGAGAGTGCTTTGCTTGAAGCTAAAGGCATATATGAAGCATATGAAAAGCTTGACACTTTATGATGGTACGCATACTATCTTTTTAGCAGCTTCTGCTCCGCGTCTTGGTGATGACACAAAGCTTGATGGTTTTCTTGATTACATTCATACCAACAAGCCTTCTGATGACTTTACCAAACGCTTAGAGGCTGCTGTTATAGAAGCACATTCTAACCAGCGTTGGAAGAAGGAATATATGTTCCTTGAAGATATTAAACGAGAACAGTACGAGCTTGGCAAAGAAGAAGGTATAAAAGAGGGACGTGCGGAAGGCCTCGAGGAAGGACTCGAAAAAGGCTGTGAAAAAGGGCTTGCCCTTCTGAGTAACCTCATCAATCAGCTACTCTCACTTGGTCGCAATGATGAGATCGCCCGTGTAACCACAGATGAGGCTTATCGAAACACTCTTCTTAAAGAGTTTAATCTCACGCTCGACGCATAGCGCGTAGTTTTTGTTCTTCAACAACCTTTTGGTAACAGGTGGTGTTGACAGGGATATTTCGCCTGCTAACACCACATGTTACCAACCATACTGTAACCAACCGGTATTACCATAAGCTAAGTGTGCTTTTATGCTTGTTCGTACTATAGCCGCATATTGCGGCTCCGCATGTTCCAGTTGCTTGAGTTTTCTCTTGATGCGGTGCTTGGCTGACTGTCTGAGTTTGCGAATTACCTTACCGGTATTGGTCAAATAGAAGTGCCAGCCTAAGAAATCTATTCCGTTTTTTAATGGTGCTATCTGTGTTTTATTATTAAACTCTAAGCCGAGAGCGGTTATATGCCATCGCATCGCTCGCAGGCACTGCGTTAGGATATATTTATCGTGGTGGATAAGTATACAGTCATCCATATAACGTACATAACCTTTTATTTGTAAACGTTCTTTAATCAGCCTATCGAGACTGTCGAGATAATAGAGCGCAAACCATTGGCTTGTTTGATTACCAAGAGGCAAACCTTTGTTCGGATCCTCTTGGTAACTATTAATTATTGATCCTAAAAACTCCCTGGTGCGAACATCAAATGGGCATCTTAGCAATTTGTCTTGAAGCACACAATGATTTATACTCGCGAAGTAGTGTCTGATATCGCACTTCAAAAAGTACCCCTGGTTTCCATAATCTTTATAATAGCTGCCGAGAAACCCTTCGAGCCTGTTGAGGGCAAAATGAGCACCTTTATTTTTGCGACACGCCGCATTGTCATAAATTAGCCTTGGATCAATGATAGTTCCAACAACGTTGTCACACAAAGAATGCTGGATCACTCGGTCTCTGTAACAGAGCGCGTGTACTACTCTGCGCTTTGGATCAGTCACTACAAAACGCGTATACGGCTGAAGATGATATGTGCCGTCTTTAAGCAATTGCGATAACTCAGCCAGGTTATACCCTAAATTGAGCTCAAAATCTATGACCTCGCGTCTGTTGCGCTTGCCTCGGCGCGCCTTCATATGAGCATCATAGAGATTTTTGAACTCATAGACATCTTTAAATGTTGGTAATGGCTCCGCCATACCCAGTATCCTTGTTCCGTGACGTTCAGTTAAAATGCCAATGGGACAGGTGCTTTCTGCTCCAGGTGTTAAGCTCGTGACGTAACACGCTCCCATTGGCTTTTATTTGCCTCACGCGGTAAGGCAGGAATTTGACTCCTTCTCCCTGGACTCGGGCTTCCCTCCTTAGGGTTAAGCTTCTGGCCGTCAGGGCTGAGCGGGACGGACGCCGTTGTTGGAGTTGTTGACGTTCCAGCCGTTGGAGTTCACGTTGCCGTTGCTGTTGACGTTCGCCGCGTTGGACGAGCTGTTGCCCGGCGAGCGGAGCCACCAGTTGCACGCGCCTGTCACAGTCAAATCCCCCAGTTACATCTCCTCGTCGGAGTGGAACCGCTTTTTATCAGAATTAATCCATGCTCCCAGTTCCCTCCTGCAATCAAGACCGAGCGTAGAAATCTGTTCATATTGCTTCATAAGGATGCATCCCTGCTCATAAGCAACTTGTGCCATATAGATGAGAAGTTTCAAACTCGTCGAGGCATTCCGCTGGTGCTCGATACGCTTCGCTGCTGCACGAGCATCTCCCCTTTTAACAAACACCTCATTTGCTCGAAACAACTGCTCAACCACATCAAGTGCAAGGTTCTGTAACCTGCTTACAAACGTATAGCGAAAGTGCTTGGGTGACTTCTGGGTAACCGTCAGCACGTATGAGCAGAGTTCTTTAGCATGAGTAATAACGGAAAGCTCGTTGTACGAGCCATCAAACATATCAAACACCTTCAGTTTCAAATCTACAGAAGTCAGTTATCCAATCGTGTATTCTTTTCTGTTTTAATACTAACCGTGCCGATATGTTTTGATCCTGGTTATGGTCTTGAAATACCCATATTTGATTATCATCTTCACCAAAAGAGCTGTATAACCCATGTGCTAGCGAATTACGAATATGTCGGAATAGCGCATCGAGCCTTTTATAACTTGTAAGGACCATTTTATTGCGCTCCTTAGCTAATCCAGTATGCTTTACACAATAATTCTCTTTTATATAGTTCTCAATATTATTTGGAACATTACACGTCATTAAGATGAATTCGCTTTTTTCCCAAAAATGTTTATATAGGAGTTTTTTCTCCTCTAGTTTATCTTTGAGTTTTTCTGAACTATCTAATACTAAGCACAAATCTATATCTCTCGTTAAATGATTGAATAAAACATCAGCTCCTACCGAATCAACTATTTTGAATCTTTCTATAAAACCATTTGAACGCGCTGTAACTTCTAATGCAGGAGAACTGAGAAGGAACTCTCCTATTAGGTCTTTCTCAAAACCTTCAATATGGCAATGATTATTGTTCTCGATCCATTCAGTTAAGTTCAGGCCATTGTTAACTAAGTTATTAATCATTCTTGTTTAACATCTCCTAATGCATTTCAGTTACTAGAAATATGAAGTGTTATAAACCATACTTGTTCAAGATTCACAAATCTAAGATTTAAGATTCACAACCAAAGCGGGACGGACGCCGTAGTCGGAGTAGTTGACGCCCCAGCCGAGGGAGTACACGTAGCCGTTGCTGAGGACGAGCGCCGCGTCGGACGAGCTGCTGCCCGGCGAGCGGAGCCACCAGACGCACGCGCCAGAGTTATCTGTACTAACTCCCTGACTCTTAGCATATTGAGTTGGGTAAGCAATCAGCTTCTCCTCGGTATCACGGGGAGCAGCGCCAAAGTATCTCTTAATCTCATCATAACTCAAAAGAAATACCTGATCATCTGTGGCTACGCCACCCTTCGTGCCATATTCAGGATTGCTCTTATTTTCCAGGTGAGTTGTCTTAATTAGTTGTTGCTCCTCAGCACTAAAAGCGGAGTTTAAGAATTGATTGTTCAACCAAGTTCTAAGACCACAATCTGCCCATGTTGTATCTTCATATTTATTATTATAACGCTTGCAATCGAGTGCATATTTGCTCAAGAGTAGTGCTGTACCATCTTCGCGTTCTTCAAGAACAAGCCACTGAATCAGTTCGAAACTATTGTTTGTTTGCTGGTATTGGCCAAATGTAATCATTGACAAACCTGTTTGGCTGTCGGTGCCACATGGTTGTATCAGCTTTATTACAATCACTTCGCCATTAGCTCTTAATAATCTACAAGTTGATGGAAATATACCGGAAGATATATTTTTGACACTATCGGGTATAACTACCTCATTAAGAGATGTGCATCCATCAAAAGCAAAACGTCCTATTGTTCCCAGCGAATTTGGAAGTGTAATCTCTTTAAGCGATATACAGCCTTTGAATGCTGAGGTTTCGATTTCACGTAAACCCTGAGGGAGAATAACTGATCTTAATTTATCATTATTCCTAAAAGCTCCGCTGAGAATCTTCGTGATACTCACTCCATCAGGTGTTTCAGGATAGATTCTCAAGTCAACAATACTCCCGGTATAGTCAGCAATACCATCACCATTAAGTATTAGTTGAGAAAACGGTGTATACAACACTATTTCTGATCCATCAGAATATATAATTCGGCATTCTTCAGGGAAAGTGCCTTCTGACACATATCCAACCGTTACGGGAACAACTGCTTCGGTCAGTTTAGTTTGCGCAAAAACATAATCTCCGAGTTGGGTCAGAGTCCCTGGCAGCGAAATATCAACGAGTCCAGAACCTGCAAATGCACGGTTACCAAGAGACACAAGTTTTCCGGGCAGATTAATCTTTTCAAGAGATGTACATCCTTCGAAAGCTGAAGCACCGATCTTACGTACGTTTTCCGGTATAATAATTGTTTTAAGTGTTTTATTATTCTTGAAAGCTCCGTTAAGTATTGCTGTAATCTCAGTATTATCCGCGGTTACAGGATAAATCCTCAAGTTAGCACTATTACCGTTATAACCTGCTATACCACCATTATATACCACCAATTCCGAGAACGGTGTATACAGCACAACATCTGAACCGTTTGAACGCTTGAGCTGACAGTTCTTAGGAAAAGCATTTTCTGCGACGTAGACTACACCGTCAGGAATAGTAGCCCTTGAAAGATATGTATTTGCAAATGCGCGATCGCCAAGCTCTGTCATACTTTCGGGTAAATCAATCTCTTCAAGAAATGTGCACCCCTCAAAAGCTGACTCACCTATATGGAACAAACGTTGCGGTAAAACAACTGTCTCAAGAGAAACACATCCTGCAAAAGCGCGATCACCTATGTATGTCATACCTTTTGGTAACTCTATGCTAAAAAGAGCAGTCTTTTTATAAAATGCCTCATCCCATATTGCAATAACCAAATTGCCATTTATGCTTCTGGGGATCACAACTTCTTCTGCCTGCCCAACATAACCTGTGATAATAATATACCCATCACTTTCCACAAACTCAAAATCACTGGCTGCGTTGGCTTGGCGGCTTTCTGATGCAAAAGCTTCTACTGTGCCTAACGCAGCTGATACCGCCGTTGCTCCAATAAGTCCAACAAATGATCTGCGGGTGATGGTTTGCATGCTCATGCCTTCCTCTTTTATTGCTGCCATTGTTACCACGTACATAGTAACACAAATTGCATATTAAATCAGGAAACGATAGATTTGTTTTGTATATCATTTATAAGATTAATAGCACTATCTCATGATGAATATTCGTCCTTAAGGCAAACTCTTGTGTTGTAGTTATTATCAAAGGTACATATGGTTGGCACTTGATCATAGGAGGATATACGGGTTTCTGTGGTGCCATCGGGGTTGACGGTTTTTTCTAAATTGAAGGTTGCCAAAGCGCCTTCTTGGCAGGCGGGATCGGTTTGATTGGACATGAAGTTGCCGAGGCTGTAGTAGACGAGAGCTTCATTGCCAGATGGAGTTTTTACTCGACCGTAAGGGCCTACTACATGGGAGTGGGAGCAGACTATGATATTGGCTCCGGCGTCTATGAGCTGCTCAACTATTGCTTTTTGCTCTGATGAAGGTTCTGGTTGGTACTCCTCCCCTATGTGCAGAACGCATACCACGGCATCGGCGTTTTGGGTAGCTTCGGAGACATCGCTGAGAAGTTTATCGAGATCATCTAAGAGGTCTACTTCGTACTCCAGGCCTTTTGGAAGTTGATAGCCGTTGAGGCCGTAGGTATAGTTAAAGAATGCGAGTTTAATACCTTTAATCTCGACGTAATCTATGTTTTGAGCATCTTGCGGAGTGCTGTGTATGCCCAGGACTTCTATCTCGGGATAATGGGTTTCCCAATACGCAAGAGTGTCTTCCAGAGCCAGCTGGCCCTGGTCATTTACGTGGTTTGTTGCGCAGAAGACTGCGTCAAAGCCGGTGTTTACCAAAGCGTCTGCCATTTTGTCGGGCGTTGCAAAGTTGGGATATCCTGCTACCAGGTCATAATGGCTGGTAAGCGGAGTTTCTTGCACTATGCCGGCATAATCAAATGTCGAGACAAACTCGGCTACGTGCTCGTAGACTGGTTCAAAGTTGTAGGTGTGTTTGTCATAATCATAGCTTGATGAGAGAACTCCCCGGTGTGCGATGTTGTCTCCTGCTATGAGGATAGATACGCGTTGAACAGATTCGGTATCATGAAGAGTGGAATCCTCGTCAATCTCTTCACTGAACTCGCCTTCTGCTGTGACGCTGAGTAACTCAAATCCCCACTCATTCCATCTCCAGGTCGAGACCACACCGCGCCTCTCGTACAACACAAGCAATGCGTCATCTGTCAGGGTTATTGCTTCTACATCAACGCCAATCTCGGAGCCGAGCCACTTTTGGCGAAAACCTCCGTCTTGCCAGGTATACACAAAGATGTGCTGGAGCCAGTCTTCTTTGTCCTGCTCCTCCCAAAACGGGTGCGATGTGCCATGGTTTCCGCGTTTCCACACCAGAAGCGCGAAGTCTTGGCAACCATCTGCGTCAAGGTCTCCGAATACAAAGTCATCCACGCGCCACGGCTCGTCTTCACTTGTAAAAACAAGCTCACCAAAGCGAGTAACCGTTATGACGCCGTTATGCAGTACTATTGCTTCTGTATAACCGTCAGCATCAAAATCGTATTCCAAAGCCCATTCCTGGGGAGTTGACCATGCGGGTATCTCGGCCACGCCTTCATCACCGTAGCTTTGATGCGCACCTGTTAATCCTATGAACAGGCACAAAAAGAGCACGCATACCAAAAGGCTATGCCATAGGAACAAGCTTTTGGTATGCGTGCCAAACATCATGAGTTTACTTACTGCATCTCGGAGTTGTAGAGCGCAAAATCGCGTACCCACCAGGCTATATCATGGGGGTTGTCACGGTTGTAGCGGCCGTCCTCTCCCGCGGCGATGCCAATCATCTGTCGCCAGGCGCTGTCGGTCAGACGGTCATATCCGGGCTGCTCAAACTCATAGAAGGTGTATACCGTACCGGTAGCCACACGCAGCGAGCCATCTACCGGGACAACAACGCTTATCTCGGCAACCCTGCCGGTTGCGATTTCGAGAACGTTGCCGGTTTGGGCATTGGTTGCGATATCGGTAATAACAGCAGCCGGGAAGTTGCGTGTGGTGTGGTAATCGCCCGGCTCGTTCTTGTAGACTTCCTGCCAAAAATGCTCAAGCTGGAGGCCATAGCTGCGAATAATCTCGAACTCTTCCTCGGTTGGGAGCTCGTTTTGAAGCTCTTTTGTGGCAATCTCCGCAAAGTGGGTTGCAAGCTCTTCGAGAAGACCCAGGTTGTAGGCGTCATTATCGTCAAGATAACCAAAACCTTCAAGACCCGCGGCGGTCGCGTGCGAAAGAGCGGCCAGGCGCTTAAATACTACCGGCTCGGGCTCTACGTAGCCGCGGTCATCCTTTGCGGGAGGAATGCCGCCGTCGCCCTCCGCCATGACTTGCTTGGCATAGAGCACCGTGTCATGCTTGAGCTCGGTATAGCTGCCCATATAGGTAAGCAGGCTCTTGCGCCACCATGCTTCTTGCTGCATAAACATGGGATAACCCTCTCCCTTAGCCTCAAGCAGCGGCTGGATGGTGCGGAGCCACATGCTGTAGAGGCTCGAGACCCACTCGGAATCATCCAGCTCCTCAAGCTTGGCCTGAAGACGCGCAAGATGCTCCTCATAGCCCTCAAACTGGGTCATATTTGCGGCATCAAGCACGGCCTTTGCAACAATAGAACCCATTGCTGCGGCAACATCAAGCGCGCTTGGCAGCTGGCGGTACTCGCCCTCAGCATTTGGACCTACGTAGTTTGCAACAAGCTGCTGCATAATGGCTGCATCAAACGAGAAGCGCTGTCCCATAAAGCGGAACTCAGGCACAGCTTCTGTTGCTTCGCCTTCATCAAGCATGAAGGTAATCATGCGTGACGGCTTAAGCGCTGCGACATCATTCATGAACGTCTGCCAGGCACCGGTATTATTTACGAGGTCGTTGAGGGTTACACCCTCACCGTATGCCTTTTGCGCCAGGGGCAGGTACTCATAGTAGCCGTTGTCATCGCTCGCTCCGGCAAAGAAAGCGGTTACCTGGTAAATCTTTTCCCAAGTTGCAACGCTGCCCTCTTCCAGAGCAAGCGTCATCAAAAGTGCCGCGCGCGTTGCATCTTCGCTCATAGGCGAGAAACCCATGCGGCCATACCACATCATTGCTTTGAAGTATGATTCGAGTGTGGGATCGCCCTCATAATAGCCGCGCACAATGTATTGCGTGTAGTCTTCTACGCTGCCCTTAAGCGGGCTATTAGTCATACCGGCATGAGCTTCTATGAGGCTTGTCTCGGCATATACCAAATCAGAAACTTCTGCGGGAACTACGTAAGGCAAGCCCAAAAGATATGCGCCTACGTTAAAGAACGCAAAGTTTGTTTTTGCGGCATTTTCCCATGCCGTCCCGCGCAGGACCTCAAGCTGAGTTTGAGTTGCATCGAGCATGCTCATTGTCACAGACTCGAGCTCGCGCGAAAGCACGTTGCGCTCGAGGTTCTTCATGAGATACATAAAGTAGAGGTGGTAGGTATGCATCATAGAGTCAACCGTTACAAAGTTGGGCCGGTAATAGTAACGGTTGTTCTCATAGGTCGCAAAGAACTCCTCGCCACCGCCGTACTCGGGAAGCGTTACGGCAAAGCCCAAAATCTCAAGGAGCTGCCGCTTGACGTTTCCGTAAACCTCGCTCTCATTGATAACATTCGCAAGACCGGGTGCAATGGTATACGGAGGCACTAAGGCCACGGGCTTCTCGGCCGCAAAGTCAGCCGGGTCAACAAACGAGGGCCTTGTTTCAGTGACAACCGCTTTTTCAGCGTTACTCCAGAAAAGCGAGCTGCCCCATGCAGCCTGCTTATGCAAAGCGCCTGACGCCCAGAGAGAAAGCGCACCAATACCTGCCATTTCAATGCATGTCCTGCGGGTAAATCCGGTATACTGGCGATGGGAATCAACGTTCATGTTGTTATGCATTCGTTACTCCTCTCAACTGTCCATACGGGACCATTATAATTCGCGGGCAAGTTCGCGCAATTGCTCAACAGTATCAGCAAATACTTGGATCGCTGCTTCTATGGGCTCGGCGGTAGACATATCCACGCCGGCGCCTTTGAGCAGATCAATGGGCGCCTTTGAGCTGCCGCCACGGAGGAAATTGATATACGCCTCACGCGCCGGAGCTCCTTCTGTCAGGATCTTGCGTGCAAGAGCAACTGAGGCACTAAAGCTTGTTGCATACACGTAGACATAGTAATCGTAATAGAAATGCGGGATGCGCGCCCATTCAAGCGCAATATAGTCATCATGGGCAAGACCCGGGCCAAAGTACTTCTCAATAATCTTGCCATAGGCATCGCAGAGCGCATCTGCCGTGATACCCTCGCCGTTGGCGGACATCTGGTTAATATCGCGCTCGAACTCGGCGAACATGGTCTGGCGGAAGAGCGTTGTACGGAATTCCTCGAGATAGTGATTCAAAAGCCAGGCCCGCTCGCGCGCATCTGTTGCATGATCCAAGAACCACTGCATAAGGAGACTCTCATTTGTGGTCGAGGCAACCTCGGCAACAAACATCTCATACTCGCTGTAGCAGGGCGGCTGGGTTTCGCACGCGAGGAACGTATGCATTGAGTGGCCCATTTCGTGCACAAGGGTAAAGACGTCGTCAATGGTACCCTGGAAGTTGAGCAGAATCACCGGCTGCATGCCGTACCCGCCTGCCGAGTATGCGCCGCTGCGCTTGCCGGGAGTCTCGTACACATCAATCCAACGGCTCTCAACACCCTTTTTCACCTGGGCAACATACTCGGGGCCCAGAGGGGCAAGGGCTTCGTACATGATCTCGCATGCTTCTTCATAGGTGTATTTTTTCTCAACCGAATCTACCATGGGAGCATAGAGGTCATAGCTGTGAAGCTCATCCACTCCGAGCATGCTTTTGCGCAGGTCAACATATTTGTACATGGTGTCCATGCCTGCGTTTACCGCGTTAATGAGGTTGTTATACACCTGGGTGGGAACCTCGGTGGGGAACATTGATGCTTCGAGCGTTGATGCATAACCGCGCGCATTCGCAAAAAACTCGAGCTGCTTAATCTGAGAGTTCAGAATGGCCGAGCTTGTGTTGCGGAATTTCTCATACACCGAGTAAAGCGCGTCAAACGTGTTCTTGCGCAACACGCGGTCGCTTGAACGCAAGAGCGTCACAAACGAACCGTGAGTAACCTGATGTTCCACACCCTCAGCGTCAAGAGCAGTTCCAAACGTGAGGTCAGCATCATTAAACATTGAATTGATTTGCTCGGGCTGGGCAGCTATCTCTGATGCGGCCGCAAGCAGGGCCTCCTGCTCGGCCGGAAGCGTGTAAGGACGCAGGCGGACAATGCTCTCAATCTTGCGGCGGTATACCTCAAGCCCGGGCTCTTGGGAAAAATAGCCATCAAGCACCTGCGGATCAAGCGCAATAAGAGCCGGAGTAAACCATGCGTTTGCGGTGCTTACCTGTGCATACAGCATGGTAACACGGCCCAGGAACGCCTGGTACGTTGACACACGGGTATCCTCGTCCTGGCGCCTCGCCGCATAATTAAAGAGCTTGGATACCAAAACGGTACCATCGTCAACAAATTTAAGATAGTCTAAAAGCCCGCTTGCCGAGGAGGTCGCGGTTGCCTCATGTGCCTGGCTTTGCTCGGGCAGGGCTTTTGCCCGCTCAAATGCGGCATTAAACGCCTCGTCATTCTCGAACATGCTCGATAAATCCCAGGTATAGCGCTCTTCGATCTCGTTTCTTTCAAATATCATGTGTTCCTCTTATCATTCCGGCGGGTTTCTCCGCATAATTTCTGACAATAAGATCATCTGCAAAACCTTGTATATTTATACAACAAAAGTGCTTAAAATGGCTTACTTAATTGTTTCTCTACATTCTTACGGTACAAGATGGAGTATGATGTGAGATCGCAAAATTCGAACGCTACGGAATACTCAAGCCGGTAAGGAGGAACGTGTTTCATGAATCAGATTAAATGTCCTCACTGTGGCGAAGCATTTACCGTTGATGAAAGCGGCTGGACACAAATTGTTGCGCAGGTGCGCGATGCCGAGTTTACGCGCGCTCTTAAAGACCGGGAAGCTCATCTTAGAGTTGAGCAGGAACAGGCCCGTGAGCTTGCTGTTTCTAAAGCCCAGGAGTCTCTGAAGCAGGAACTCGCACAGAGCGAACAACAAATTACCGAGCTTAAATCGCAGCTCGCGATCATTACCGCGCAAAAAGACGAAGCTGTCGAGAAGACCAGGCTTGAGCTTTCAAATGAAGCCAATTTGCTCAAAGCCCAGCTTGAGGCCAAGATAACCGCAGCTCAAACAGAACTGAGCGCTCAAAAGAACCAGGCGCAGGCTCAGCAATCGCTTGCGGTTCAGGAAGCAACCCAGACCATGAAGGAGGCCCAGTTTGAGCTGCAGCGTCAGTGCGACGCCCTCACCGCCCGTCTTGAACAGCAAAAAACCGAGAACGCCCGCGCGCAGGCAGCACACCAGGTAGAGCTGGCCGAGAAACTCAAAGCCAAAGATGAGCAGATTGCCGAGCGCGACCGCGAAATCGAGCGCATTCGCGACATGAAGGCAAAACTGTCTACCAAGATGCTCGGCGAGAGCCTCGAGCAGCACTGCGAAATCGCCTTTAACCAGCTGCGTATGACCGCCTTCCCCCACGCTTACTTCGAAAAAGACAACGACGTCATTGGCGGCACCAAGGGCGACTACATTTTTAGGGAATCGGGCGAAGACGGAACTGAGTTCATCTCGATCATGTTCGAAATGAAAAACGAGGACGACACCGGTACACGCCACAAAAAGAACGAGGAACACTTTAAGAAGCTTGACGAAGACCGCAACAAAAAGAACTGCGAATACGCGGTGCTTGTCTCGCTGCTTGAGCCTGAGAGCGAACTTTATAACACGGGCATTGTGGATGTCTCGTACCGTTACCCCAAGATGTACGTGGTACGGCCTCAGTTTTTTATCCCGCTCATCACGCTTTTGCGCAACGCCGCGCTCAATTCGCTCCATTACAAGAGCGAGCTCGCCAAAGCCCAGCAACAATCCTTGGATGTCACCAACTTTGAGGCGAAGCTCGAGGACTTTAAAACAAAATTTGGTTACAACTATGAGCAGGCAAGCAAGAAGTTCGCAAAGGCTATAGAAGACATTGACAAAACAATTGAACAGCTTATGAAGGTCAGGGAGTCGCTTGTTGGGTCTGAGCGCAATCTTGAGCTCGCTAACCGCAGGGCAGAGGATCTTACCATCAAAAAACTCACTCGCGGCAATCCTACCATGACGGCGCTCTTTAAAGAGCTCCATGCACAGGAAGAAGACGCCGCAAGCGAGGAGTCTGAAGTTGAGATTCTCGAGAATACCACGGCTAACGAGGGAGAACAATCACTACAAGAGACAGCAGATGCTCAGGAGTCTCCCGCTGACAAAGACAACGCTCCGTCATTAACAACCAAATCAAAATCCAAACGTAAACCCCGCACCAAAAAGACCACGTCACAGGATGCATAATCCCCCGGAAAGGAACTTTTTCATGGCAAAGATTGCAATGACCACCCCGCTTGTCGAGATGGATGGCGATGAAATGACGCGTATCCTCTGGCAAATGATTAAGGATAATCTCATTTGCCCCTATGTCGACCTCAAGACCGAGTATTATGACCTGGGTCTTAAGAATCGCGACAACACTGACGACGCTGTAACGCTCGAGTCCGCCCGGGCAACTCAGCGCCTGGGTGTTGCTGTTAAGTGCGCCACCATTACCCCAAACGCCGCGCGCGTTGAGGAGTACGGCCTCAAATCCATGTGGAAGAGCCCCAACGGGACCATTCGCGCAGCGCTTGACGGCACGGTATTCAGGGCGCCCATCCTTGTCAAGGGCATTGAGCCCAACGTGCGCAACTGGCAAAAGCCCATCACTCTCGCCCGCCATGCCTATGGCGACGTCTACCGCAACACCGAGATGCGCATACCCGGCCCGGGCAAAGTCGAGCTTGTGTACACAGCCGACGACGGTACCGAGACTCGCGAGCTTGTCCACCGCTTTGAAGGACCCGGTGTTGCTCAGGGCATGCACAACCTCGACAACTCAATCGCAAGCTTTGCCCATGCATGCTTTAGTTTCGCGCTCGACAGCAAGCAGGATCTCTGGTTTGCAACAAAAGACACTATCTCAAAGACCTATGACCACCGCTTTAAGGACATCTTCCAGGAAATCTATGACGCTCAGTATGCCGAGAAGTTCAAGGAAGCCGGCATCGTTTACTTCTATACGCTCATTGATGACGCGGTTGCTCGTGTGATGAAGTCCCCGGGCGGCTTTATCTGGGCTTGCAAAAACTATGACGGCGACGTTATGAGCGACATGGTCTCGAGCGCATTCGGAAGCCTCGCGATGATGACATCTGTGCTGGTTTCTCCGCAAGGCTGCTGGGAATATGAAGCCGCTCACGGTACGGTACAACGCCACTATTACCGCTATCTTAAGGGCGAAGAAACCTCGACCAACTCGGTTGCAACAATCTTTGCCTGGACCGGTGCATTGCGCAAGCGCGGAGAGCTTGATCAGCTGCCTGAGCTTGTGGACTTTGCGAACAGACTTGAGCGGGCGACGCTGGCCACAATCGAAAGCGGAAAGATGACTAAAGATCTTGCGCTGATAACCAGTATTGAGAATCCTCAGGTGCTTAACAGCCGAGAGTTTATTTTGGCTATTCGAGACATGCTCGAGGGTTAACCTGGGGGATTTTGTTTTTGATAGAGTTTGGAGGTGCTGATGAATTTGATTTAAGTTTTGCCGGGGACGAGTATTATCTTTCCTCGCTAGCCTGCCGCGGGTTGCATGAACGACGCGGCTCCCATACTACTTTAGCGTCTTCTCTACTCGGGCCGTGTCTATGCAACCGCGCGTACAGAGACGCTCGGAAAGATAATACTCGTCCCCGGCAAAACTTAAATCAAATTCATCAGCACCTCCAAACTCTATCAAAAACAAAATCATGTTTTACGGAGGCATGGCATGGCGGTAAACGTTGGATCAATTGAAGAATTGCTTGTACAGCCGGGGCTTACGGTTGTTAATGCTTCTACGCTGTTTATGTGCCATGATATTGCTGATGATCTTTGTATAAAAGCTGTTGAGAAATCTTGGCGCGCGGTTCGGCTTATGTCTTCGGTTGAGTTGGTTACTCGGACTGCGCAGGGGCTTGCGAACAGTGGCGCTCAAACACTGGGGCTTACAATAGCCACAACCGGACAGTGGGTGCAGTCGCTTTGGGAATTGTTTGGCGATGGCAGGACTCCGGTAACGCCTCAGATGAGGCGATTGTTTGTGCTGAGGGCTTTGCTCGATACTCCTGACCTTAAAAACCTTGATGCGCATGCTGTTGGAACGGTTACCTTTATCGAGAAAATCGTGCGTTCTCTTTCGGAATATGAGGGAGAAACTGTTCAAGTCGGGGATGATTTGACTCCTGCGGAATTTGAGGCTCAGAGGGTTGTTGAGCGCTATGATGAGCTCTTAAGCAGTCATGGTTACATTGAGCTTTGCAGCGCTGCTCATAAACTGCCTCACATGATGGGCAGTAGTGGCTGGCAGCATCTGGTGCTTGACGGTATTAGTGAGCTTGATCATTCTTACTTTGACCTGATATGTGCTGCGGCAGCACATGCGGGCGTCACGTTTGTGACCAGGCATGATGCGGGTCATGAGACTTCAGCTTCTACTAAAGCACAAAATTGCGCAGAGTATCTTTTGGATTGTGCTCGGGAGGCTCAAGTTCCGGTTCGAGTTATTGAGACAAACGAGCTTTCGTTTGCTGGCAAGCTAAAGAAACCATGGAACTCGACTGAACTTGCTGAACTGGCACAGGAGATCTTTCATCCTACACCCGGGCATGCTATCACGCCTTCGGGCGCTTTGCGGTTTGTTTTGCCCACCGGCGCTTATGCTGAACCTCAGGCGCTTACAAACATCATTACTTCGCTCATAGAAAACCCTGATCATCCTTTGAAAGCTCGCGATATTGCTGTTATCTGCAAAGATCCGTTCACGCTCACACAGACACTGAGCGGGAGACTTGCTGCTCATAATATAGCTTGTATTGCACGGGAATCGCAAAGTGTAGGGGCAACTCCAGCCGGGAAGCTGCTTGCATCGCTGCTTGTACTTCTCCGAGAGGATCAAACGACACAAGACAACACAAAACCTGCTCCTCAGTATCGCAGCATGGCTACTGATCTTGCGCTTAATCCCCTCTTGGGACTTCCTGTTTACCGGACTTTTGAGCTTGATGCTGCTTGGAGAGCCAACAGACTTGCGAATGTCAGTACGTATTTGGATGACATACAGACGGCACTCGAGGAAGATGCTCCGTTAGCTGCGAGCACTTTTAGAGAAATGCGCCAAGGCCATATGAGCGCTACTGCTTTTATGCTCGGGCTTTTACCTGCGGGGATAAACCCTCAAAACACGCAGGAGCTTCTCGACAGGAAAACTGCGGTTGCTTTGGATGAACTCTTTGCTCATGCGTTAAGCCTTGACATTGATTTGTCTGAATACACAGACTGCCTGCTTGAAGGCCTGCGGGTTTCTCAGACGCTTTTACATCTCCCTCCTCTGGCGCTTGCGGCGCAAAAGGAGGCTGCGGTGCTTGCGGGTAATCCCAATGCTGTTCGTTTAGTGACATTGGGCCAGGCCGAGAGTATCAAGGCTAAGGCTGTGATTGTTTGCGGGCTTACTGCACAGAATTATGCGCTTGAGGCTGAGGGCGATGCCGCTCAAACGTTTTTGGCTCATAAGGGGCTCGTGCCTCTTGCAACTCCTGTTGATAACCTGCGCTGGCAGTTTATGAATGCACTTGAGGCTGCGAGCGACTTTTTTGTACTTGAGCGTCCGCTTAACAACGACGCTGCTTCTGAGGAAAGACCGAGCGCGCTTTTTGAAGAGGTTATTGACTGTTACCGGCCTGACAGTACACAGATTGATGAACTTGATAAGCTCACCGGGCTCCCCAAAGATGGGCGGCTCGCAATGGAACCTCAAATTGGTGAGGAGGAGTTCTCTGATGTCCTGAGCCCGGTTGGCGCCCTTGACCGTGCTTGGGAAAAGGCTCCTGTTCCTGAGCTTTTGATAAGGCAGGCTTCTGTTAAAGAGCTCTTAATTGACCCGCAAAAGGCTCTTTCTCCGAGCGTGCTTGAAGGCTATTTGCGCTGTCCTGCCAGGTGGTTTTATGAGCAGCGCATACCGCAGGACGGGCTTGACGCAGAGTTTGGCGCGCTCGAAAAAGGAGCGTTTTGCCATGCGGTTTTGTGTGATGTGCATACCGAACTTGCCAATCGCGGTACGCCTCGCATTGACCACGATTTTTTGCGGGACCGCACCAACGCGCTTGCGCTTGATTTATTGGTGTCCGAGAAGTTCGATACCCAGGTGTCGCTTCACAAAAACCGGGATGAGGACATCAATCCGCGGTTGGTCGCTGTTGACCGCCTTGAAGAATACCAGCTAAAACAGCTGCGTAAGAACATCTATGGCTGTCTTTTGCTTGATGCCGAGCTCCCCGAGGGCTATGTTCCCTGGCTTCACGAATGGTCATTTGGCCTCGAAGACAGTACAATCCCGGCGCTCTCCTTTGGGGGTGTTAAGCTTAAAGGCCGTATTGACCGCATAGATAAGAATGACCAGGGCAATCTCATCATTATTGATTATAAATCACGCCTCTACGGCACTCATCACATGCCTTTGCCCAAGGACGTTCAAAAGGACCCTGCTCTCGAGCTTGCCGTCTCGCAAGACGACCCTCTCGAGGCAGCGAAAGCGCTCTTACCGCTTCATACGCAAATACTCATGTATGCTGCGGCATTACGCAATGCTCCTCAAATGCCTGCTCCTCTCGGTGCGTTTTATATGGGTTATTCTTATCCTGAAGTAACCGGAATGCTTGACCCGAGTGTCGCAATACCTCTCTCATCACAAAAGCTAACGCATGATTGTCTGACCAACCAGGTTCTGCCTGCGCTCACGTTTGACCAGCTACTCGATGCTCTGGAAGCCGTATCCTATGAGGCGATTCATGAGCACCTTTTTATGGGCGACATCGAGCCCAATCCGCGCTTTGGCTCGGCTTCATGCGCATTTTGCTCGCTCGCCGCACAATGCCCAAGGAGGATACAAAATGGCCGTTGATCTTGTTGCCGGGCTGAATCCTTGCCAAAAAACCTGCGTTGAGTGCGTTGACGGGCCGCTTTTGGTGTCGGCCGGAGCAGGCAGCGGCAAAACGTTTATGCTCACCCGTCGTATTGCGTATGTCCTGCTCCACCCCGAGAAGAGCGGCGTGCATGATATAAGCGAAGACGTTCTCGCCATCACGTTTACCGAGCTCGCTGCCGCAGAAATCAAGGCACGCGTGCGTTCTACGTTGCGCTCGGCCGGCCTTATTGACCAGGCGCTTAAGGTTGACTCTGCCTGGATCAGCACCATCCACGGCATGTGCTCGAGAATCCTCCATGATCACGCTCTCGAGCTGGGGTTTGATCCGGCGTTCGGCATTCTTGACGATACTGATAAAAACAATCTCATGCTCGAAGCCATAAACGAAGCCATCGCATCAAGCGGCTATGCTACCGCGCACCTCTTTGAGCTTTTTAGCGCATCATACGTACGCGAGATGCTTGAGCAGTTGCTTAACGCCATGAGCAGCGTCCAGGATGGTGCAAATGCCATCAATCTTGGCGCTCCTACACGCCCTGCGAACCTCCTTGCAGGCGATGTGTATGATGCACTTACCGACCTTGTGGGAACGCTCGAGATGGTTCTCGATCAAATTGGTAAAAAGAAGCCTCCGGCTGTTGCCGAGAAAATCCAGGCCCTTGCGGCCGATCCCATTTGCGGCCTTGCCGCTCTTGAGCGTGCACAGGCAAACAAGCTGCTTACATATGAAGAGCTTGCAGTTATTCTCGGCACTATTAACGCAAGCTTTGGGTCAACCACCGCAGCGTTAAAAGCACCTGTTCTTGAGTTCAAGATTATTTATTATTCTACGGTTACCGCGTGCAAGCTTGGTATTGCCGGCCAGAGCAAGCAGGAGCTTTTGCAGCTTGCTCTCAAAACCCGGGAGTTTTACACACAAAAGAAGCGCGCTATACACAAGCTTGACCAGGATGACCTGTTGCAACAGGCACTCTTGGCTCTCAAAAATCACGAGTCTCTCGCCCGCCAGTACCGTGATAAATTTAAGCTTGTGATGGTGGATGAGTTCCAGGACACAAGCGCTCTGCAGATCGCGATTATATCCTTGCTTGACGGCGCGCGTGACGAACGGCTTTGTACGGTTGGTGATACGCAGCAAAGTATTTACCGTTTTCGCGGTGCTGATGTAGATACCTATAGAGAACACAAGCGCCATATGCGCGGAGAGGCAGGCGCTACTTATCAGGAACTCGGCACCAACTACCGCTCCCATGGAGACGTCATTCATTTTGTGAACCGCGTATTTGCCCAGGAGCGTGTATTTGGACGTGGCTCTGCGAGCGAATTCATCGAACTTGACGCTGCGCGCGAACATGATAATCCCTGCATGCCGCGCATAGACATGGCGCTCATAACAAACGCCTTTAACAAAGCACATACCGAGGAACGCTACAGGTCCGAAGCACTTTATATCTGCGACCGTTTTTGCAAGCTGCATGAAGGCATTATTTCAGAGAATGGCGACACGGTGCATTATAACTGGGGCGATATGGTTATTCTCTTGGGAACAACCACCTTTGCCAGCCTTTTTGCAAATACCCTGCGCGAACGGGGCATCCCCTGCATTGTTACGGGCGGCTCAACCTTTATCAAAATGCCCGAAGCACAGACCATATGCACGCTCGCTCAGGCAATCGCAAATCCCCTGGATGATTATGCCATCAAAGAGCTACTTGTAAGCGATATGTTTGGGCTTGATGCTGACGAGCTTTTAAGTATTACCGCTTTAAAACGCGGTGGCAGCAGCGGGCTTTGGCACGGAATCCAGGAGCTTTGCAAAAACGCAGATGCGTCTTCCCTGCCGGCTCGTATACAACTTGCATCAGATGTGCTGAACAATGCTGTAAGGCGCAGCCGTACCATGAGTCCTTCCCGGGTACTTGAATATGCGGTTGCCGAGAGTGGCTGGCTCAACCGGCTGCAGCAAGAAGGACCTCAGGGTACCGCGCAAGCCGCCAATATTCTCAAAGCGATTCGTGTCGCAAGGAGTCAGGAAGACAATAAGCCTGCTCAGCGAGGTATGTCGGCTGTGGCAGAGCGTTTGGCTGCAAAATTCTCCGAGGACAAAGGTATAAAGGAGAAGCCCGGCGCCCTCAATGTGAGTGGCCAGGATGCCGTGCGCATTATGACCATTCATGCGTCAAAAGGACTCGAGTTCCCCGTGGTTGCTCTTGCTGCATTCCACAACACGCTCAGAGATAACAACTCCTTAAAGCTCGAAACTATTGGCGGGACCATTCATATGACACTCACCCCGCCCTCAAGCGTTCTCGATTTATACGGTACACTGAGTAAAACCACCAACTCAACGCTCAGTAAGGCGCTTGCAGATTACGCCAAGGCAACCGGCAGCGAACATCTTCAAACCGAAGAAGCTCCGGGCAATAACCCGGCCGAGACTTATGACGCGCTGTCTTTTTACCAGGCAATCATTGCGCACGCCCAAGCGGGCGAGCTTGCCGAGCTGCGGCGTAAGTTTTATGTAGGAGCCACCCGTCCGCGCGAAGTCCTTATTTTGGCAGCCGAAGGCGCAAGCGCATCGCAAGACAAACGGGAGCTTGGCCAATACTACAATTCAGAAATCATTGAGGACATTCGTCATGCGTTGGTTGGCCCAGACCGGGATTTCCCAAATATCCCAATGCAGGTCGATTTTGGCGGCGATATTCCTATGACGCTCACAAAAATCCAAATCGAAGTTGATGAATTGGGAGTCATTAGCACGGTTGACCGGCCTTTACAAGACTACCTGGTATCAGATACCATGCGCAATGAGCTGCTAACCTCTAACGCTTCCCTTGAGACTCCGCAGGAACAGGTGAATGTCTCCGAACCTCTCGATATCAATACACTTTTGCCGCTTGTTCTCCCCTGCAATCCCTTGCGGGCCGGGACCTTCTCGTACACTATGCTTTCCAAACATGGTGACACGTCAGGTGCCGCCGAGACCGACCCTGATGAAGTTGCGCCGGAGTCCGAGAGTCCCTTGAACATTGATACCGAATCTGATGCCGAACCGCTCGAAGCTGCTCCTCACAGGTATATTGACGCAACATCATTTGGTTCCGCCTTTCACGCAAGCGCTCAATGGATGGCCGAGAAGATTCTTGCAACGCGTACCGGCGCAAACAGCTTTAACGAGTTTGATGTCTCAGATTATCTTCCTTCCAACGAACGTCTTGCCCAAATCGCCCGCACCTGGAATCTGCCCGTATATGGCATGCCGAGACTTAAAGCTGCGCTTTCCTTATGGGCTCACAGCTCAGCTGCCCAAGCTGCCTATGCATATGAATGTCTTGAACCTGAGGCCTCGCTCTATGTGACGCTTCTCGGTCACCAGGGAGAGCCCCTCCGCCTTGAAGGCTCCATCGACCTTCTCTGCCACGCCGCAGGTAGTGCTCAAAACAGCAAGGCACTCGTCATAGACTATAAAACCGGTGGCTCTCCTGCCGAGACACCCGAGCAGCTTCATGAGAAGCATCTTCTCCAGGCCCAATGCTATGCCTATGCAGTCCTCCTACAAGGCTACCAAAGCGTTGATCTCTGCTTTGTCCGCGTAGAAGTCCCCGACCCGTCCAACCCCCAGGAGCCCCAAACCGTCCGCTACACCTACACCCACCAGGACCTCCCCCACCTAGAGCAAACCCTTCGCGACGCCCAGTAAAAGCATGTTGAAAAGAATGGGTGGCACAGATCCCTGTTTACGAGAGGATCGGTAAGCGCTTATTGTTAAGCGGCAACTATTTCTTCGAGATTGGCCAAAGGAACGTTGTTGATTTGGGCGCCCTCGATTGAATAGACGAGGTTATTGTAGAAATCCCCCATGCCATCGCTTTCAAAAAATACATCTATGAGATCAAAGGTCAAATCTAAGAGAACGGACGCATCTAATTCGAGATTCATGAGGGCATCCTCAATTGCTTCTTCGTCTTCAGCCGTGCTGGCTTCTTCAATTATCTCAATATAGGGAACAATCAAAGCGGAGAAATCATACCAGCGGTTGTTTATGTAGAGCATAAAGTAGATATGCTCATAATCAAAGGTGGAGTCATCGTTCATTGCCACATGGAAGAGTACGGGCATTGTGTCACCGGGCCTGCTTACCATGCGTATGGTCCGGCCATCCTGGCCTGATGAGGTCATGTCGGCATAAATAACCTCGCCAAACTGCTCGTTAAACCACGCATATAACTCCATGTATGCTCCAAGGTCTAAGGAGTCTTCCTGCTCATCTGCAGACCCAAATATCAGCTCAGACCAGTTGGGAGGAAGCATACTCAGATCGCCATGCAAGCACGCGTGTAAAATCTCATGAGTTTTGGCTTTCAGGCCTTCAAAATTGATACTCATAAAGCCCATGACCCAGTTTCCGTCAGAGAAAATCTCGGAGTCGGGTAACTGGAGTTCTACGAGCGCGTGCTTCTCGTCAAAGCTCTCGGGAATATCTTTATCACCAAGCTTTGTAGAGTCTATGGCTTGTTCGAGAACTTCTTGGTATTGGTTCATGCCCAGGTTGTCGAGAACCCAGGGCAAAAGCTCGGCGAGCTGGGGATAGTCTGTACCCGGTACCATTGAGCAGTCAACAGCAAACCAATAGAGACGCGCTTCTTCATATGACATGCCGCCCTCAACGCACAGCTTATATGCCACCATATTCAGAAGCGAAGAGTTGGTGTGTACTCCGCCCCGGTCATTGAGATCAAAGGGCTTCATGACATTCGCTTTGTAATACACATCCCAGGTATACTCCGGCTGTGCATACTTATGAGGATTGCTCATACTGCGTACGGTCATTGAGCTGTCTTCGCCCAGCGCCCAATACTCATCATATGCTTTGCCGTTTTTCTCGTCATACATCATTTCGCAAAGATTGCCCTGGATATCACTTATTGCTTCGTTGATGGCACCGTAATCATTTTTGTATGAGTTATACGTGGTAACAGAGCCGGTAACACAGTGAGTATATTCATGCGCGATTACATCTAAAGACTCGCTGAGCGTATTCGATGAGCTTGAAAGAAAGATTTGCCAACCCAGGTATTTGCCCGCATATGCGGCATTGTCTACCGGCTCTCCATGCTCATCGCAATAGTTATTGAGAATGAGGATGGGGGTGTTTTCTCCGTCGCCTCCCGTCCAGCCAAACTCATGATAGTAATCCCATATACGGCCGTAGTTGTAGAGCGAAATCAAGGCGTTTTGTTCCCAACCTGTGTTGTCAGGGCTGGAAACAAGTACAAGGTTTGTATCGTTATATAAAAACTCATAGCAATCAGCTACCACAATTCTGCGCTCAATGTCGCCCAAGTAATACATACCGGTGCGGGTATCGCGCATAACGGGGACCGTAATCTCGTGTTCAGAACCGTCTGTCAGAGTAACAGGGCCCTGATATACGGCTGGTTCCATAAATTCAAAGGTATATGAAGAAGCGAAACCGGATGATCCTGCCTCGTCACCGGGAAGAACCGTGGGCATGTTATAAAGGTATGCACCGTCCATGGTTACGTAATGAGCAAGATAAGGCAGGCCGGAGTTTTGCTTATTGCTGCTCTGGGGGTTATTGGTGTATACAACCCATACAAAATGGCTTTCTTCTTTTTCTTCTGTTGAGTTAACATCAATCTCAAGGTTTACCGGCAAAATGATTTTCTCGGTAGCGTCAAGAATACTCAGATGATAGGCGCCTTCATTTGTGGCATGATCCAAAACTATTTGTTCTGCTTCGCCGGCTGAGATACCCTCGATATCCTCAACATCAGGCAGTTCTGATTCTATACTGCCAACCAGGCCAATCATGGTTCCCTGGGCATCAGTAATAACCTTTACCGCTCCGCCCGAAACCGTTGTGTGGGCATACATCTGCCGGAATACGTAATAAACGTTTCCGCTGCTATCCTGCAGTGTGCGCCATGGCTCAAACTGGGTGCGGGTGTCTCCGCCTAAAAGCGTGGTCATTGAAGCGACCACCCCGGCAGCGTCATCCATGCTTAAAACCGGGTTTGTTGTGCAGGAGCCGTCTACAAAGGTCACGCGGCCGTCATGGAAATATACGGTTGCGGTGCCTTTGCTGAGAGCATCAATATCTTCTAAGGTCAGCTGATCTGACAAAACTGTCTGGATTGCTGCGGGTTGCTCGGCCTGCATGGCCAAGGTATTGTCTGCCAAAGCGGGGGCAGCGCCAAACAAGCCTAAAGCAAGCCCCAGTGAAGCCGTACATACAATAGCTTTGCAGGAGTGTAAGAAGCCGGACTTTTGATTGTCCCAAAACATCATAATAGCAGCATCCTCTCGTATCAAGCGCCAATCCAAAGCATATCATGAGCGATGCCCGCCAATCTGGGGCGCCGCTTTTGAGTATCAAAACGCAATGCGCTTTAATCGTTATACGCAAGCATGCCCGTTTTAGCTCAAAAAAATGCACAGGGGCAAATCCTGTGCATTTTTACATACTTATGCGTGCGAACTATTGCTGCCCGGGACTCTGCTCCCTGTGCATTTTACGGAAGCAGCAGCTCTACTTTAAGATAGTCGCGAACAAGAGTTTGAGGATTGCCCTGGTAATCCTCGGTTTGAATTTCCATCGTGCCAACGTCGAGAATCTTGTAAGTCGCGTTGGCGCTCATGAGGATCTCGTTTTCGCGAGTATGCAAATAGGCATCAATGCATACTGCACCAAGCGCTTCCATGGACTCACGTGAAGCATATATGATAAAAAGCGTATCCGAGAAACCACACGCTATCTCGATGCTCGTGGTGGTGCTTATCATGACGGGATCAACAAAAGTCCTGCCCACAGACGCAGCCAGCTGGTCAAGGGTGGGTACCGTGTCGGTGCCGGCTGCGGCTTCAAGCTGGCTGTCATAAACACCGCTGTAAAGAATCAGGTTATCGCACATTTTCCCGCGGCTGAGTTCAGTAAAGAGACCGTGGTTAATCATGAGGTACATCTGTTCAAAGTCGTCTCCGCATAGGTTGACCGCTTCTGCCCACTGAGCCGGGTCATGGTTCTGAACAGCTACCATTGCGAGGTACCGGGGAATAACCTCTGCCTTATAGAGCAAGATATAGGGTGTTATTTCGCGGCTGAGCGGTACCGGGTCGCTGTTACAGGCCAGGTATTTCTCACACCAGGAAGCAAAGTCGTCATTGCTTATAACAACATAATCCTTAAACATGTCCTCATCAAAAAGGCTCTTGTCTCCCGCGTAAGAACCAATTGTTTTGGGAGCCTCAGGAACGGCATCTTCCTGAGTGCTCTCTTGCTGGGCAGATGCTTCCTGAGCCGGAGCATTCCCGGCATCATTGTTTGCGCTGTCATCATCAGCATCGGAGGTATCAGGCGACTCGATTTGTGTCCCAAAAAACGCACCTTTGCCAATTGTATCTGCAGTATACTCGACCCTGGTCAGAGATGAACAATGCTCAAAAGCGTATTCTCCTATACTCGTGAGAGGCTTGGCAAAATAAAGGTATGTTAAGCTTCCACACCCGGAGAATGTGCGCTTGCCAATCTGAGTAATGCTTTTGGGGAACGAGATTTTTGTGAGATTTGAACATTCGTAAAACAGGCGGTCAGGCAAGGTATCAAGCGATTCTCCGTTAAAGGTTACTTTCATAAGACCGCTGCACATGGCAAATGCAAAATCACCGAGCGTCTTAAGATTAGCCGGAAGATCAAGATTCACCAGAGCCGAGCAGTATAAAAACGCTCCTCGTCCAATTGACTCAATACCATCCTGCATATCTGCCAAAACAAGGTGATTACACCCTGAGAATGCGCCGTCTCCAATGGAAATCAAAGAATCAGGGAAGTACACCTTTTGCAGGAGATTACAACATTCAAAAGCATAATCGCCCACGCTCACAATGCCCTCGGGAATATGCACCTTATTGATGCACAAAAGGCCGCTAAAGCAGCTTTCGCCAATGTGAGTCACGGAGACACCATCAATTTCCTGCGGAATGACGGGGTTTGAGTCGCTGCCGGTATAAGCCGTGAGCGTTATGGTTCCCTCATCATTGATTTCATACGTAAAATCACCGGATGCTTCGCCGGCCATACCAAGCGGAACCGCAAAGACAGCGCATAAAACAATTACGGCCGCAATAAAAGCCAGCACCAATCCCGGACCTACCCTATGGAATACATGCTGTTTCATAAGGACTCCTTTGGTGTATTGCCGAGAATAAACGCCTTCTTACAGATGTCCTTCCCGGCTTTGTACAGACAGTACTCGGAACACTTACAGTCAGAAGTATAAAAGGTTTATACAATAGGCTCAAGATGGCTTACCTGTATTTTAAAGACAGCCTTTTTTACCGGGCCTGGGATATTGGTTGGCGAGACACCCGGCATATGAGCATCATCTGGTATGACCAGGCAAAAACGTCCGGGAGTCAAAAGGTATTTTTCTCCGCTGTATGCACCGTCAAAGAGCATATAGTCGCCGGCTTCGTCATAGGGCTTGGTTACACACAAAGCGCTTGTCGGAGCAACTTCGAGATATTCTTCTCCTTTGATAACGCACTGTATGTCAACATAGTCTTTATGCGATTCATAACTGCCTTCGCTTCTCGTTTTGGAGGTATACTCCATGACGTTCACGTAGTCTCCGTCGCCAAGGTCATACCGGCCGTTTTCGAGCGTCAGGAGATCATGCTCCCGCACAAAGGCGCCGGCTTTGCGGCTTATATAGGCGAGCTGCTGCATATCGTTTGAATAGAGCATGGCAAAACCCCTTCTGTTGTGTCTGGTTTTATTGCTTATCTGCGTGTGCAATTGCGGTGAAGCGGTCTAAAACCGCAAGCATATCGGCCGGGAGGCGCTTTTTGCATTCAGCTTCCAGCTCTTGAGGCACACCATAAAAAGCCTCAGCCATACTGCCTGCAATGCAGGTAAGCGTGTCGCAATCGCCGCCGAGCGAAACCGCCGTGCGAATGACGTCTTCAAAATCAGTTCCTTCCAAAAAGGCGGTTATGGCCTCGGGAACGGTCTTCTGGCAGCTTTCGACATGCTTATATGTTGGGCGAATCTCATCACAGGTACGCGAAAGGTCATAGCCAAACTCTTTGATTATATAATTTTTGATTTCATCTTTGCTACTGCCGTTCCGGGCGAGAAAAATCGCACTTGCTGTTGACTCGGCGCCTTTCATGCCCTCAGGATGGTTGTGCGAGACCTCAGCCGTGAGCCTTGCTACATGACGTGTGGTTGCCAAATCATCAAACAGCCAGCCTGCAGAAGACACGCGCATGGCTGAGCCGTTGCCATAGCTCCGGTAAGGCGCCGGATAATCCTCCTGCAGCCATTGGAAAAAATTCCAGCCATAACCTGCGTCAAGATAACGCCTGCCCCACTTTTGCATGGACGCTATAAGGGTAGCCCTGATCTTCTCGTCTGACATGTTCAGCGTATCCATGAGCGCTTCGGCCACGGCAATGGTCATAACCGAGTCATCAGTAAACTGAGAATCCGGGCAAAAAAGCGGGAACTCCTTGGTTTTGTTGCTCTGGTCAAATTCATACGGCGCGCCAATCATATCGCCCAAAATTGCACCAATCAACGTTCTGTCCTCCTTTTCTTATCTGCTCCTGTTTACCGAGGAACCGTAGCGTGTTGTTTATAATTATATCTTTCTGTAGTATCCTGTGCTTAAGCCCGGCAAAAAACATGTGCTATACTTGATTTATGAATACTTTTCCCAGCGAACAAGAGCTCGAAGCTCTGTTACTCGACATTTTGAAGAGCATCCGTGACCATGGCGTCCTTGATGGCGACGTCTTGGATCATCTTATTTCAAAGCATAACAAGGAGCATCACGTTCCTTATAAATATTTTACCAAAAAGCAGCTCGCTCCCTTCTACTTTGTCATCAAGCAGCATGAACCCATGCGGTGGCAGGCCTGGAATATTGACAGCACCCTTGAGCGCAATCTGTTGGCAAGTATTCAGCTTAAGCCCCGGAGAACCGCTTCAGGCGTAGCAACTATCACGGTCATTACCAAACCGTATCCATGTTGCGGTTCATGTATATACTGCCCCAATGATATACGTATGCCCAAAAGCTATATGCACGACGAACCGGCATGCCAGCGCGCGGAGTATAACTTCTTTGACCCGTTTTTGCAGGTCGCCCGCAGACTCAATACCCTTAATGTCATGGGACATGCGACCGATAAAATAGAGCTCATTGTGCTGGGCGGTACGTTTTTGGATTATCCGTCTTCTTACCAAACATGGTTTATCACCGAGCTCTTTAAAGCGTTGAACAATGCAGATCAAACCAACTTTACCGAGCTTGTTAAGGAGCGCGAAAGGCTGTATGTCCAAGCCGGCATACTCCGCGAGGACGAAGCGATTCGGCAACAAACTGCCTGCCTGCAAGAGCGCGTAAATAAGAAAGAGCTTACCTACAACGAGGCGCATTCCATGCTCTATGGTGAGAAAACCGCATGGGAATCAATTGCTTCATGGCAAGCAGCCACGCTCGATCAGCTTGAACAAGAACATCACCGCAATGAAAACGCTGCGCACCGTGTGGTTGGCCTTGTGGTTGAGATACGCCCCGCAACGGTAAATGCACAGTCACTCACATTTTTGCGCCAATTGGGCTGCACTAAACTCCAGATGGGTGTTCAAACACTCAACCAGAGTATCTCAGACGCATGTCACAGGCCTACGACGCCGCACATGCTTGAGCAGGCATTCGAATTGGCCCGGGCTTTTGGGTTTAAGAGCCATGCCCACTTTATGGTGAATCTTCCCGGTTCAACACCCGGGCTTGACGAGAAGGACTTTGAAGCTTTTGTTACCAATCCCGTTATTGCACCTGATGAAATTAAGCTATATCCCTGTGTTCTCCTGGGCGGGACCGGACTCGAAGAGCTGTTTCGCACCGGCGCATGGCAACCCTACGAGGAGGATACTCTCATAGACGTGCTCGCCCATGATGTCTTAGCGACTCCGCAACACGCCCGTATTTCTCGTATGATCAGGGACTTCTCGGCGCCGAGTATTCTCGCCGGAAGCCGCAAAACAAACCTGCGGCAGCCCATAGAAGAACGGGTCTATGAGCTGGCGAATGAATTACAAATTCCGGTCAAAGAAATTAGAATGCGCGAAATTGCGACCGATACCGCGCAGGCAGAGGACCTGTCGCTTGATGAGGAGATGTACACGACATCCAATACGCGAGAGTTCTTCTTGCAATGGATAACGCCTCAGAATCAGATTGCAGGCTTCTTACGACTATCGCTGCCTGACCCGCATTGGATAGAAGCTCATAAAACAGAACTGCCGGTAAAACCATATGAAGCGATGATCCGGGAAGTACACGTTTACGGAACCGCCGCCAAGCTTCACGCTCCAACCCATGGCGCTCAGCATCAGGGTTTGGGCAAAGCGCTTGTTCATTATGCAGAGGAGCTCGCAAAATCATATGGGTATACGCGCATCAATGTAATAAGCGCTATAGGCACGCGCGGGTATTACCGTTCATTAGGTTTTGAAGACAACGGCTTATATCAGACTATTGATCTGTAAATGTACAGGAGGACAAGACGCCATGCGATTTCTGAGGGAGCAAACAATGAGAGCAAAATGGCAGATAGTATTCATTGTTACTTTTGCCATAGTGCTTTTTGTTGCGCCGGAGTTTGGTATCGCTGATACTCTTGAGGGCGAAGTTCCGGATATAACTACGATACAAACAGAAGAGTCTGCTGTTGACGATGATGCCGAGGAAACAGATGCTGTTCCGGAATCCGAAGTAATTAACGATCCAGAAGCGTATGACATAACAGGCCAAGACAGCAATGATTCTCAAAGCACTGACCAGAATCTTGACGATTGTCAACCCTTATTGCAAGATAGTGAAGACGAGGATTGTCTCGAAGATATCGATACCTTTGATACGCAGGACTTACTACAAGAAGACGCTGCTCCGGATCAGCAAGATATACAAGAGAATATACAAGAAGACAGTATTGATACTGAAGCATGTAACACAAACCCAGAAGATGCAAACCAAGAAGATGAAAACCAAGATTGCGAAGATGAACAAGAATCTGCCTTGGTTGATGTGTCAGACACTCAGGAAAAGGATGAATCCCAGGAAGTTGTTCTGCAAGAGGAAAGTGTTACTGAGGAGATTGTAACTGAAGATACTGACCCGGTCGATGTACCGGAAACAATTGGTACTGAAGACGCTGCTGGTCAGGCTGATGCACAGGAAACGATTGTAACTGAAGACATTACTGACCAAGCTGATGTACCTGAAGCGATTGGTACTGAAGACATTGCTGACCAAGCTGATGTACCTGAAGCGATTGGTACTGAAAACGCTGATCCTGCTGATGTTCCGGAAATTGTTTTGACTGAAGACATTGCTGACCAGGTTGATACAACGGAAACAATTGCTGCTGAAGACGTTGATTCTGTTGATGTACCTGAAACGATTGTAACTGAAGATATTGCTGACCAGGCTGATGTACCTGAAACGATTGTAGCTGAAGATGCTGATCCTGTTAACATACAAGATCAGGCTCTTTCCCAAGAATCTGCAGAGGTTATTATCAATGAAACGGCTGGTATAAATCAAACTGTTACATCAACAAGTAATGTCTCACAGGAAACAAGCCAAGAACTAAGCCAACCTGCCCAAACAGATTCACAAAGCGAGACTAATACAGAGGAGAGCTCTGATACTCAAAATCAAACACCTCCTACAGAATACAAAACCGGTTGGCAAAAACAAGCAGGTATTTGGTATTATTATGATAATGACGGACAGCTTTTGACAGAGTGGATCAGCTATAAAGGCAATACATACTATCTTGATCCCACAAGCGGCGCCATGCAAACCGGATGGCAGGAAATCGACGGTTATCTGTATCACTTTGCTTCTAGCGGCAAAATGCAAACAGGTTGGATTAAACTGGACTATATTTGGTATTATCTTGCTCCTGATGGCAAAATGCAAACGGGCTGGATCGAGTATAATTATAACCGGTACTTCCTTGATTCAGACGGCAGGATGCATACCGGCTGGCTGGAATACGACAATGCTTATTATTATTTTAATTCAAGCGGTAGTATGAAAACCGGCTGGCTTAAAAACAATGGTTTTTGGTATTATTTTGCTGCCGATGGCACCATGCAAACAGGATGGATTACGTATAAAGGTTCTCAGTACTTCCTTGATTCAGAAGGCAAGATGCATACCGGCTGGTTGAAATACAACAATGTTTGGTACTACTTAAATCCTAACGGTGACATGCATACCGGTTGGCTGGAATACAACAATGCTTGTTATTATTTAAATCCAAACGGCAATATGAAAACCGGCTGGCTTAAAGAAAATGGTTTTTGGTATTACTTTGCTTCCGGCGGCAAAATGCAAACAGGATGGATTAAGTATAAAGGTTCTTGGTACTTCCTCAATTCAGAAGGCAAGATGCATACCGGATGGCTGGAATACAACAATGCCTGTTACTACTTAAATCCTAACGGCGACATGCGAACCGGTTGGTTAGAAATTGGTGATTACTGTACCTACTTTGCTTCTAATGGCAAAATGCATACCGGATGGAAGAAAATTGATGGCTTTTGGTATTACTTTAGCTCCGGCGGCAGAATGCAAACGGGATGGATCAAATATAAAGATTCTTGGTACTTCCTCAATTCAGAAGGCAAGATGCATACCGGATGGCTTGTATTAGACGGTAAACTGTATTTCCTTGATAATACTTCGGGCAAATTGTATACCGGAAGACATGCAATTGAAGGTAAAGTATATGATTTACCGGATTTAGATTATACGCAAAATACCATTACCGTAGATATAAACGGCAGCGGTAATTATACTTCTCTTACAAGAGCACTATATGAAAATGTGGATAGTAAAGCCTACATTTTAGTAAAAGCCGGTACTTATGATATCAAAGCAGAATATATCGAGCTGTTTGGCCAATATGCCGTAGACAATATGGATGATTCAGACGATGCCGTTTTCTCCGGCTTTCAATATGGCGCGATTATCAGAAACAAAATCATGGAGTTCCAGCCGGGATCCTATGTTGTTTGCGATTGGTCGGGACATACAGTGGATGATGCGCATCGCTTTAGCGCACTACGCGTTGATTATAATGCCGAGATTATTGGCTTAGACCTGGTTGCTACATCAACATTTTATGCAATACATGATGACTATGGATTAATCAATGCAGAATATACCGTAACTTATAAAAAATGTAAGGTAGAAGGAATCGATCTGATAAACGGTAATTGTATAGGCGGCGGCTGTAAAAGTAGTTCAAGACATATACTCGAAGATTGCACTTTTAACAACAACACGTCTTCAACAATAACCGTGAGATACCACAATACCAACAGTGAAGGTGCAGAACCAAGCGTATATGCTGCTAATTGCATTTTTAATACATATTTTGCGGTATGCTTTTATGGAGAACAGATAAGTAAAATGCAGGCGTATGTCAATAGCTGCTATGCGAAAAAAATCATCAAGATAAAGGAAGCTTCTAATTACAATGTTGACAATGTAATACTTTATAAGTGGAACAATATTGAGGTCGAGCAATAAACAGAGTAAGCCGGCCAATACGAATTAACGGCCAAACAGAAGGTAGGACGCCGTTTACTTTTTGAAAATGAGATACGTATTGAGATTTGATGACTTGCCATCCGCTTCAAAGCGTGAAATAAGACGAGCGCAAGGTGTTGCAGACTCAATAAGATACATGAGTTCTGAATCAGAGAAACTATGCGCATAGCGAATATTGCCTGGTTCAACAGGCAATCCCTGCCAGCCCAAAAGGTAATCTCCCTCATCGAGGTCTTTCTCGGCAAAATTGCAGACAGGAAGCGCTTTCTTGTGAACATCTTGGGCTTTAAGGGCAAATTTGGCGTCCTTCATAAACTGCCACAATGAGAGCGCAACGTATCCGCCCGGAGCACACATCTCAACAAGATCGCTTATAAACCGGCTGCGCATGTCCTGACCGGGAATATGATGCATGAACCCAAAACATGTTACCAGGTTACAGCCGTGTATTCCAAGCAGCTTGGCTATGGATTTGCCTTCCAGGAGTTCTTGCATAATGTCAAGTTTATAAAAGTGAATCTCAGGCAAGAGCCGGGCTGTCATACCGTCTTGCATAAGAAGGGCGTCGCAGTTATCTACCGCATATAAACTAAACCGAGTTTGAGGCGATACCTGCTGAGAAAGGTACGAGAAAAACCTCAGATTCCCGCAAGCGACATCAAGCACCGAGAAAATATGGGGCTCGGATTCTAATGCTCCCTGACCTGTGACACCTGTAACCTCAAGACACTTTTCCCACCCCTGCCACGCACTCTGCCGCGTAGCAGAAAACGAGTCCGCATGCCGGGAATAAAAATTGTCAGTAATCGCGCACAAACGCTTAGCAGTGAGAATATCCATAGCAATTAGTTTAGCACACTTGTTCCAAAAAGACCCAGACCTAAGCATGCAAAAAGCAGGATCCAGAGCTCTGATGATGAAGGAGAGCTAATGGTTTGCTGCCAATCTGGCAAAGATCCCGGTTTACGAGAGGCGCTCTGGCTCAAATTCGAGCGTTTGCACAACTCTCTGCCACTCCGGTCTCTGTGCAACCGGTATTTGTAAGAACCATTTTCAGAAAAAACGGTGTTCTGCCGTGATTTTACCGAGAGGAGCGGCACAATTGTTTGATTACTCTTTTCTTTACGAGCAGAAATATGCATAATGTGGGGTTGTCAACTTTGTTCAGGCGCTAATTTGAGGAGCGTTGTATGGGCACTAATAAGGATTGTATTGCAATGTTATTAGCCGGCGGCCAGGGCAGCCGTTTGGGAGTGTTGACAAGGCATCGCGCCAAACCTGCTGTGCCTTACGGCGGCAAGTACCGCATTATTGATTTTCCCTTATCAAACTGTGCCAACTCAGGAATTGACGTAGTGGGCGTACTTACCCAATACGAACCGTTCATTTTGAACAGCTATATTGGCACAGGCGCTCCGTGGGACCTCGATACCATGTCGGGCGGTGTCTTTGTGCTTTCGCCTTATACACAGGCGGGAGATATAGGCCGCTGGTTTGAGGGCACTGCAGACGCCATTTATCAAAACGCTTACTTTGTTGACCGCTTTGACCCGGCATATATTGCCGTGCTCTCCGGTGACCATATATACAAGATGGATTATGCAGCTATGCTCGACTTCCATAAGGCTAACAATGCTGATGCAACCATTGCCGTTATGCAGGTGCCAATTGAGGAAGCGAGCCGTTTTGGCATTCTCGAAACCAATAAACAAGATCAGGTAACCGCATTTGTCGAGAAGCCCAAGGAGCCCAAGAGCGACCTCGCTTCTATGGGCGTGTATATCTTTACCTGGCAAAAGGTTAAAGAATATCTCATTGCTGACGCTGCCAACCCCTCGAGCAGCCATGACTTTGGCAAAGACGTAATCCCGGCCATGCTCAACAGCGGAGCACGGCTGTTTGCCTACCGTTTTTCTGGTTACTGGCGTGATGTAGGTACGGTCGAGAGCCTCTGGCAAGCCAACATGGATTTGCTCGGCGCCAATCCCGAGCTCGACCTAAGTACCGGTTCTTGGAAAATCTACTCGCGCAACCCCAATATGAGTGCAGCTCATATTGGCGAAGGCGCTCAACTTCGCAGCTGCATGGTTGCAGAAGGATGCGAAATTTCAGGCACTATTGAACACAGCGTTCTCTTCCAGGGAGTTACCGTAGAAGAAGGCGCCGTTGTACGGGACAGTGTCATTATGAGCGGCTGTACCATCAAGCGCGGAGCAGTACTGGAACGCGCGGTATTGGCAGAATCGGTTGAGGTGGGCGCCGGTGCAACTATTGGCGCCACTCCAAAAGACGCGCTTGTTGTAGTAGGTGCAGAAGCCGTCATAGACCCCGGTGCTGCCATTGCTCCCGGCACTTCTGTTGAACCCGGCGCACATGTTACAGAAGCAGTGTAGGAGGCGTAAGATGAACGATACCTTTGCTATTATTTATGCAGATCAAGGCAGCCCCGACCTGCGCGAGCTTATATCTAAACGCAATGTAGCAGCACTCCCGGTGGGAGGCAGATTCAGGGCAATCGACTTTGTGCTCTCAAACCTTGCCAACTCGGGCGTTCACAGCGTGGGTCTCATTACCCAGCGCAACTACAAGTCTCTTATAGACCACATTGGAAGCGGCAAAGACTGGGACCTCTCGCGCAAAAACGGCGGTATTATGATTTTGCCGCCCTACGATCTGGGCACGCAAACAGGTATGTACCGAGGCCTGTGCGAAGCTATTTTTGCCAAGCGCGATTTTATTGACCACCAGCGTGATCAATGGTGCCTTTTGCTGGGGACCGATGCAGTATATCGTACAGACTATACCGCAATGATGAACGCACATCTTGAAAACAACGCCGACATAACGCTTCTTTATGCTTCGAACACCACGCTCGCCCACGGTGACCCATACCGTAAACTCGCGCTTGAGCTCGATGCCCGCGAGCGCGTGACCAAGCTTGAATATGAAGCCTATGATCCTAAGTGGCCCAATATTTGCCTGGGTGCTTGCCTCATGAAGAAGGAGCTTTTGGTACAGCTTGTTGAGGATACCTGTGCTGAGGGTAAATATAACTTTATTTACGATGTATTAATGCCGGCGCTTGGCACTTTGAATGTATACGGTGTTAAAGCAGAAGGCGCTTGCGGCAGAATTACCTCAGTTAAATCATACTTTGATCTTAATATGAGCATGATAGAACCGGCAGTTCATAAGGACCTGTTTGGAGGAGATACGCCGTTATTTACCAAGATTATGGATGCGCCGCCCGTCCAGTTTGGCTCTGATTGCAAGGCCGAGAAGTGCATCTTTGGTAACGGCTGTACTGTAGAAGGAGAAGTCATAAACTCCGTGGTATTCCGCGGAGTCACCATTGGGGCCGGTTCCAGCCTTGGAAGCTGCATTGTCATGCAAAACACCTCCATAGGCAAAAACTGCCATTTGCGCAATGTTATTGTTGATAAAGACGTGGTCATTGGCGATAATGCGCGGATAGTAGGAAGCCCTCATGACCCGTATGTTATCTCAAAGGGCAGCGTTATCCCGGAGGGGTTCCGTGGCTAAATCTCAAAAGAAAACAACAAAAAAAGCCCGGCTGCCTCTCCCGGTTCTCATAGCGGCAGCCGAGTGTGCCCCGCTCGCAAAAGCGGGAGGTCTTGCCGACGTAGTGGGAGCTCTGCCAGGTTATCTTAAAGCATACGGCGTTGATGCAAAGGTCATATTGCCATATCACCGCTGCGTTAAAGATAAATACCGCACGCAGGTTGAACATGTTTGCCACTTTACCGTCCATTTGGGATGGCGCCAGCAATATGCCGGTATAGAGAAACTCGTAACTGACGATGCCACCTACTACCTCATAGACAATGAGTTTTATTTTGGTGGTCCCCTTTACTGCGGCGGCGAGTTTGAAGGCGAACAATATGCATTCTTCACCCGTGCCGTCCTTGAATGCCTGCCCTTGCTGAGTGAGCTTGAAGGGTTTAACCCGGCCATTATTCATTGCAACGACTGGCATACCTCATCCATCCCTATGCTTCTTAAAACCCAGTACCAGGGCAGACCTCAGGCAAATCTTAAAACGGTTTTTACCATTCATAACATGGCCTACCAGGGACAGTTCTCGTTTGAGTTCATGCAGGATGTACTCGGATTTGATTCCTGGCTCAACACGGTTGAGTACGCTGCTCACGACTGGTCATTTGACCAGCTTAAAGGCGGTATTATTTTTGCAGATCACGTAAACACGGTAAGCCCTACCTATGCCCAGGAAATCACAACGCCTGCTTTTGGAGAAGGTCTCGAAGAAGTACTCAAATCCCATGCGTATAAGCTCACCGGAATTCTCAATGGCCTCGACTATCGCATATGGGATCCTGCTCATGATACCGCTTTGCCGGCCACCTTTAAACCGGGTAAGCTCAACGGTAAACAGGTCTGTAAAGAAGCTCTCCTTGCCGAGCTTGGTCTTACGGCAAAAGATGCCCTGCAAAAACCCCTTGTGGCTATGGTTACCCGCCTGACACCGCAAAAGGGCATTGACCTTGTGGCTGATGCCATTGACCGGCTCATGGCGCGCGATATCACCATGGTTATTCTTGGCAGCGGGTATCCTTCTTATGAATCCTTGTTGCAACAGGCTCAGTCACGCTATCCCGGACGTCTTTGCAGCTTTATTGGCTATAACGGCCCGCTCTCCCACCGCATTTATGCAGCTTCTGATTTATTCCTCATGCCAAGCGCGTTTGAACCGTGCGGTATTTCGCAGCTCATCGCCATGAAATACGGCAGCCTGCCCATAGTGCATGAAGTGGGAGGTCTTCGCGATACCGTACAGCCGTATAACTGCTTTACCGGAGAAGGCACGGGCTTCTCGTTTGCCAATTACCAAATTGACGAAATGCTCTCCTGCTTTGATTATGCTCTTGATACCTGGCAGAATCCCGAGGCGCGAGCAGGTCTCATCGCTCATGCCATGAAAGCTGATTTTGGTTTTGATGCCTGCGCAAAAGCATATAGCGAGCTTTATAAAAATCTGTAATACCGGCAACACACCTTAAAGGCGAACCATACATGATAGATGAATCATGCCCCATAGAAGAAGTGAGAAATTATTTTGGCAATGACCGTTTTGCGACCGAGGCTTGCAAATGCCGCGTGCTCGAAGCCTCTCACGGACATGCGGTCTGTGCCTTTACCATAGAAGATATTCATCGCAATGCAACCGGCAACGTAATGGGCGGAGCAATTTTTACCCTCGCCGACTTTGCCTTAGCCATTGCCTGCAATATTGGCGAAAACCCCACGGTCTCCATCCATAACAGCATTGAATACCTGAGCGCAACCAAAGGAACGGAGCTTACCGCAACCTGTGAATGCGACCGTTCTGGCAGGTCAACAGGCTTTTATACGATTGATGTCAGAGACAACCTCGGAGTCCATATAGCCCATATGATAGCTACCTGTGCAAGAAGACCATAATACACAGGTACCTGTATATATGAAGCATTTGTGTAATCAAAGACGAATCCATTCGTGTGCATTGCAATAAATCAGGTACCTGTATATTATACGTCTTGTAATTACACAGGCTCCTGTATATATGGGAACCACGGACAAAGGAGACTCTATGGACGGAATGAGAGATTTCTTTAACCAGGTAATGGCAAATGCAAATGAGGTTTCAAAGGCTCAGGAGATCACCCTTGCGCACAAAACCGCGCAAATGGGACGCTTATTGCACAGGTATGTGATGATTAAGCATCATGGCGCGTTCGCCGGTGATCCGCTGCGCGGGCAGGGCCGCGTGCTTGCTTTGCTCAAAGCAAAGCCCGTCACCACTCAGCGCGAGCTTTCTTTTGTGCTCGACATGCGCCAGCAATCCCTCTCGGAGCTTTTGGCAAAGCTCGAGGCAAAGGGATACATCACCCGCAGCAAATCAGCAGATGATGCACGCGTAACCGTAATTGAGCTTACGCCCGAGGGCCTTGCGGCCGCTCCCAACCTCGAGAACTTGCTTGAGCAGGATGACCCGCTCGACTGCCTCTCGGCAGAAGATAAAGCCCAGTTTGAGACCTACGTTGACACCATTACCGCGTCGCTCAAAGAGAAGCTTGTCGCTCTGGGCGATGACCCCAATCAGCCCCACAGGCCCCACGGATTCCACGGCAAGCACGGCAAGCCCTTCCCGCCTCATTGGATGGGCGAACCTCAGGATCCCCGCTGTGAAGACGGGAAGCCGGGCCCATGCGAACCGCCCATGCCCTTCCCTCATGAGGATCGCCGCAATATGAAGCTTATGTAAGTTCTAACTGCTTATAAAGCTTAACCTTTAAAGCCCATGCAGAGCCTCTGCATGGGCTTTTTTGTTTGTCTTCCGGCAGGTTGTACAAACGGTCAAGTCTGTGCCGGAGCGCGTTTATGACACAAAGAACATCATGAAGATGATCATGGCTATACCTACGAGATCTACGGGCATAAACGTTGTGCCCATCCATACCACGCTGAGAATACAGGCAGTAATGGGTTCTGAGCAGGCCAGAAGACCGGCCAGCATGGAGCCAACATATTTGACACCGGTCAGGAACAAAAGGTAAGCTAAAAACGTTCCCACAACAACAACGCTTATGAGCGCCGCGATACCGGCCGCATCTAAGGAGACGGGCATCTCCCAGGGTCTGAACAACGGCATGCTCACGATGCCTCCAATAACCATCGCAAGGCCAATGGTTGTCATAGATCCGTATTCATGCAGAAGTTTGGCAGGGAGCATAGTGTAAAGAGCAGCGGTACAGGCGCACAAAAGACCCCAGAAGAGCCCGTCAGGAGATATCGCCAAACTGGTAAAAGACCCATGTGTGGCAATTAAAAAGGTTCCCACTACTGCAAGCGCAACTCCAATTGATTCTTTATGATTGGGAAGCCGCTTTGTGCGAATACAAGTAACGGCCAGAATAATCACCAGTTCAAGTGATTGTAACACCGTAGCCGTTCCCGCATCTGACGCTTGAATAGCCTGTAAATAGCAGTATTGACATGCCGTCACGCCAAAAATCGAGAAACCTGCAATATGTGCCATGCCGTTTGCAGAGGACAACGCACGTTTAAGATTTTCGCGTTCACGCAGAATTGCAAAGGCCATAAAGAACACGGCCGCACCCAGCAACCGCACGCATACAATCCATCGAGGGTCAACATGATAATCAGCAAACAAAAACTCGGCGCAGTTGCCCGAGAAACCCCAGCAAACGCCTCCCAAAAGCGAATATAAAATACCTTTCCCCAAGTGATCGCCAGAAATCAAAACACTCGGCCTAAAAACAGGCTTCAAAACTATCCTTTCCAATGACCCATATCAACACATAAAATTCAAGGCCTATGAGTATATCAGAAAACCTGACAAAAGGTCTGTCCTTTTGTCAGGTTAACCGATCTTGTGGGGTCTCATGCAACTTTTGACGGGTGCTAGCATGATCAATTGTCAAATGAATATAAAATCCAGGGCATTTGCTGAGAAACCCTTCATTTCTCGGCCATCCTCATGCCAGTACTCGTCAAAACTTGCAGTATTATGATTATTGATATGACGGGAGCCACACGGTAAACCTGGTGCCAACGTTTGGAAGTGAGAGGACTTCAATAGTACCTTCATGAGCGTCAATAATCCATTTTGCGATTGAGAGTCCAAGGCCGCTCCCACCTTGAGAGCTGCTGCGGGCAGCGTCGGCACGCCAAAAACGTTCAAAGACATGCGCAGCTTCTGACGGAGACACCCCCGAGCCCTCATCCTGCACAAGATAACCCACTTTACCGGGAGCTTTAAGCGCATCGAGCGTTACCGTGGTTCCTGCAGGAGAATACTTCGCGGCGTTTTGAACCATGACCCTCATGGATTGTTTTATTAGCGCAACATCACCGTTTACGGTCAGCGGTGCAGCCGACCGGCTTTCACTAAAGACTTTACCCAGAGCATATTGATGCTCGGCATCAATCATGGCAGATTCGTCGCGCACCTCTTGAATAAGATCGTACATATTAAAGACTTCGCGCTCAAGCGTTGTGCGCCCCGAGTCGCCGCGGGCCAAAAAGAGCAGCTGTTCTACAAGATGTCTCATATGAGCCGATTCATGTTTAAGGGCTTCTATGGATTCGTCGAGAACCGCTTCATCCTCTTTGCCCCAGCGGTCAAGCATATTTACATAGCCTTCAATAACCGCGATGGGTGTGCGCAGCTCATGCGATGCATCATCAACAAAGTGCATTTGCTGAAGTTTGGCTTCCTGCATTTGGCGTAAGAGCCCGTTCAGGGCAACCTCAATACTCTTAAGATCTTTATCTCCGGTTGTGATATGCGGCGAGTCAACGCTTGCGGTTGCGATAGCTTGTTCAAGGTGTTCGATTTTATTCATACCGGCAGCCGCAAAAGCCGCTTGGTTCGCAGCGGCGCTGCTCAGCGCCTCGGCGGTAAGCGCCAGTTCATTAAGAGGCTTGAGTTTGCGCCTGATGCGCCGGGTGCCAAACAAACCCGATATAAGCGAGATAATCTCGAACACAATGAGCACCAGAGCCAAAGGCCTTATAAGCATAAACGTAGAGCTCAGATCAAATGACTGAGTGGTGCCGTCCTGTAACAAAAAGTCATAGTGGAGAAGTTCCGGAGCAGATGTATCAGCCGGTGGCGGGACAACATCAGGAGGCGGCTCAATCCAACCGCAGACAAATTCATTGAGCGTGGCGATTGCGTCGCCCCGGTATCCTTGCGATATGGGCTCGCCGGTAAGCGAAGCAGAGGATTGAATCGCAAACCCAACTAAGAATATCACCACAAGCACTATGTTCAAAAACAGATATAAAAAGAGTGTACGTAGCCACGTACCGGCCCAAATACTGCGAGCAATGGAGGTAAGCCGCTTTGTTTGCCGCACCGAGGTATCCTGTTGCTGCAGGTTATTCTCGGCCACAGAAGTGGCATCTATAGGGGTAGGCTCTGCTGAGTCTGCCACATTTTGCTCTGCGTTATGCTTCGCGGACCACATATCCCACTCCGCGTACGGTTGTAATAAGCTTTATCCCAAAACGGTCGTCGATTTTCGCACGTAAGTGCCTTACATAGACGTCAATGATATTGGTGTCTCCTACGTAGTCGTATCCGCAGGCAAGCTGTGCAAGCTGGTCCCGGCTCATAACCTTGTTGACATGCGACATGAGTACTCTCAGTACCTCAAACTCCCGGAGCGTGAGCTCAACAAAAGTGCCCTGAACGGCAACAGTATGCCGTTCAGGGTCCAGGGAGACGCCGCGTATTTGCAAGACTGATGCAGATTGCGGGGCTTGGGGTTGTGTTTGAGGAGGCTCCTCCTCCTGAAGAGCAGGAGCCTGAGGGAGTGATTCTTTGTGCTTTAAGGCTACTCGTATGCGGGCAAGAAGTTCTTCGATTGCAAAAGGCTTGGTGATGTAGTCATCTGCTCCGGCGTCGAGACCTGCGACTTTGTCCATAACAGCGTCGCGCGCCGTGAGCATAATGACCGCAATGTCTTTTTCGCGACGGATACGCCTCAGGACTTCGAGTCCGTTGAGTCCGGGGAGCATGACGTCGAGCAATACGAGGTCATAGTCTCCGTCAAGGGCCATGTCAACGGCAATGCGGCCATCGGCGACCTTCTCGGCTTCATAGCCCTCGTGTGAAAGCTCAAGTTCAATGAACCTGGCCAGACGTTCTTCGTCCTCAACAATCAGTATCTTGCTCATACAAACCTCTTAGAAGTCTTCACCCTTAACATCGCGCTTGAGGTTGTCAACGCCGTCAGCGGCTTTATCAACAAGGTCGTTGATGTCAACGGTAACGGGGTTGATTCCTTCAAAGCGATATTTTAAATCGCAGAAGAGACCAATGGCAAGTGCGGGCAGTACAAACCAGAAAGCAAAGATAAGAAGGACAACAAGCACAAGAACGGGCATCCTCATAACCTGGTTGCCATGGCGCGTCACCACAAACGTGGTGTCAATACCCTTGCGGGCGAGCCGCTTCAAGACTTCCCAAATGCGTCCAAGCGCTTGGGAGACCTGTGGCCTCGAGGTTGCACGCTCGTAATCGCTCTGTGCGCGGGACATTTCGTCGGCAGAAGTGGGCTGCCAGGCGTCGGCGGTGGTGTAAGAAGCTGTTTGCGGCATGGTCTTTCCTCTCTGTTCAAGCCAAACAATGGCGTCGAGCATGTCATAGTCGCATGCCTCGAGTGCGGCACGTGCATCCTCAAAGCTAACGCCGGTCTTTTCGCAAATCTTCTCGGCCTTCTCGAACTTATCCATAATCAACATCCTTTCTCTGTGTGGCAGCTTTTGGGTGTGAGCCTTTTGCTTAACCCCTGCTGTTTTCTTAACGATGCATACTATGACAGAGAAACATTAATCTCACCTGAACACAAGATTAAAGTTTGCTGCTTTATGAATGAATACTTACCGTAGTTTTGCTTAAGGAGACGATGATTAATTGCTTTCGCCCGCCTTGCACCCTGTAATGCGTCCTGCGCGCGAGCACTACCAGCATAAAGACCTCCAGTATTCACGCTGGCAGATGCATCGCACGCAGAACGCATTACAGGGTGCAAGGCGGGCGAAAGCAATTAATCATCGTCTCCTTAATAAGGAAAACTTGCTTTGTGAGAGAAAGGCAGCTATAGTTATACGCGTTGGATATCGTGCTGCAAGGAGGCGTGATATGGGTCAAAAAGCGGGCGCTCGGCTGGACTTTGACACAATTCTCGAGAGCTTAACGGCATATGATTTTGTATTCCGGGCAGTCGATGATGACGGACTCATGTGTACTTATGATGCGCTGTTTGCCTGCAAAGACCCTCTTGACGGCTCCGAGTACTTGGTTTATGCAGATGCAGAGCCTGCCGAGAATGACGATTGCGCTACATATGCCTCAGTACTTACAGAGCCGGAGGCTGCAGAAGAAGCCCAGCAAATTGCCGATTCCGGCAAAGTTCTTAAGGAGTATCCCGTGCTCGAGCTGATTCCCATAGAATCACCCGAGGGCAACGAGTTTGTGCGGCGTGTTTTTACGGCTCTTGAGCTGGATGAATCCAATTAGGGCTTACTCGGTTAAAGCCGCAAACCCGCCTTCAAATTGCATACGGTAATAATGGGCATATATGCCGTTTTTCGCGAGCAGCTCGGCTTGGGTGCCCTGCTCGGCTACCTTGCCGTCCTGAATGGTGACTATAACATTGGCGTTGCGAATGGTTGAGAGGCGATGCGCAATGACAAGGGTTGTTCTGCCGGTGGCGAGGCGGGCAAGAGACTCCTGAACTGCGGCTTCGCTCTCGTTATCGAGCGCCGAGGTAGCCTCGTCAAGAATAAGAATGGCGGGGTTCTTAAGGAAGACGCGGGCGATGGCAATGCGCTGGCGCTGTCCTCCGGAGAGGTGACTGCCGCGCTCGCCTACCTGGGTTTCATAGCCTTCTGGGAGCGACTCTATAAACTCGGCAATATTTGCCTTCTGAGCGGCATCTTTGATTTCATCGAACGTGGCCGAGGGTTTACCGTAGGCAATATTCTCTGCAATGGTTCCGTCAAACAAATAAACGTCCTGCTGAACGAGGCCAATTGACGAACGCAGACTTTTGAGCGTCACATCGCGTACATCTTGTCCGTCAATGGTAATGCTGCCCGAGTCAATGTCATAAAAGCGAGGGAGCAGCGCACAAATGGTTGATTTACCGCCTCCGCTGGGGCCTACAAGAGCAACTGTTTTACCCGGTTCTATGGTGAGGTTCAGTTCGCGGAGAACATCCTGCTCTTTGTCATACGAGAAACACACGTCTTTATAGAGAATTGCGCCGTCTGTGACTGTAAGCGGCTGAGCATTGGGAGCGTCTTCAACATCAGGCACTGCGTCAAGAACTTCGCGAAAACGCTTAAAGCCGGCGAGGGCTTTTTGGAATGTCTCGGTAAAGTTGAGGATATTTGTAATTGGGTTCACAAAAACCGTGATATAGAGTGCGTAAGTAGCGAGATCAACCGCATACATGTCGCCGTTTGCGACCCTGATTGCACCCACCACAATGATTGCCGTATAGAGCGCTCCCGTGAGAAGGGCAATTGCACTTTGATAGCGTCCCATGGCACGGTACATAAGAATCTTTGATTCGAGATAAGCCTCATTGGCATGGGCAAACTTGCGCTTCTCGAGCTCCTCGGCCGCAAAGCCCTTTACCACACGCACGCCGGCAAGCGAGTCTTCTATGCGGGAGTTGACGCCTGCGATGCGCACTCTGTTTTGGGTAAAGACTGCGCGCATGTTGAAGTTGGCGTAGATGTTGTAAGCCACAAGAACGGCAGTTATAGCCAGGAGTACAGCGCTGAGCGGGATGTCAATGGTCCACATAATGATGAACGAACCTATGATCTCAACAGCGCCAATGAGAATAAACTCGGGACCGTGATGTGCAGCTTCGCTGATGTCAAAGAGATCGGAGATAACGCGGCTCATAAGGTCGCCGCTTTTGTGTTTGTCAAAGAAAGCGAAGCTAAAGCGCTCATAAGCGTTAAACAGGTCCTGGCGCATCTCGCTTTCCATGCGGGCGCCCATAACATGGCCCCAAAAAGCAACAAAGTAACGGCAATAAAAGCGAATTCCGTACATGACAATAAGCCCGACGGTTATGAACCCCAGGGCCTGGAAGATCACCTCGGCACCTTGCGTAAAAAGCCCGCCCGTGAGCTTGCGCAAAATCTGCGGGAACGCGAGGTCAACGGCAGCCACAATAACCGCGCATATAATATCAAGCACAAAGAGATGCATCTGCGGCTTGTAATATGTGAGAAATGACCTGAAAACCCCCGGAGTTTTAGCCTTCTTAGCTTGTGTGGTACCCTGGGAAGTCGCTGAAGTTTTTTGTTGTTCTGTCGCAGCCTGACTCATTGCTTCCTTCGCTTCTCTAAAGTTTCATTAATTACTACCTATGCAATATAGCGTATATTGAGAGGAAAAATGATAATAACCACCACAGTGCACGGATTTGTTATTAATCAAGGGTGAACTCAAGAGGTACAGAAACACAGATTCTTGTGAAGTGGCGAAACAGAAAGCAGCAGGTGGCCGGAACAGTTTGAGATTTAGAAGAAGAATGACACGAACTCAACCATTTGCACAACCCGTTGGCACAGATTCAATCGTTTGCACAACCCGTTAGCACAGATTCAATCGTTTGCACATTTTGAAGAAACGAGTGATAATTATTACTCCAACATATATTTTTTACCTGGTGTTTTGGTAGTTTACGAAGAGACCCTTGTTGATTTCTAAGCGCATCTCGCCAGTTTTTGCCAGCGGGTTGTGCAAACGGTCGAGTTCGTGCCTGCGTATTGTGCAAATGATCGAGTTTGTGCCCGAGCGCCTTGCATAAATAGAAATCCGAAGATATTTGGAGGAAGGTTCTGGCGACTCAAATGCGCAGTTTTTGCCATTGGCCTAATTATGGCTTTGAGGCATCAACAATTCTTGGTATGCTATACATTACAACGGGAGCTCGCAGCTAGGCGGGCTGAGAGGGGCGCAGGCGCCCGACCGAACCTGATCTGGATAATGCCAGCGTAGGGACCAATAAAGCTTAACGCCGGTCCCGTGTAACAAGATAAGCGGGGCTTTTTTGTATGGTAAGAAACCAACAGAGGCCTCACGGAGAGGAGCCTTGATTGGTATGAGCCGTACGGGCAATACAAAGCCTTCAAAGTTGCAAATAATAGGTATTCCCTGTGCGGTTATTGCCGGCTTGCTTATTATGTGGGAACTTGCGGTAGACCTGGGTCTTGTACCCAGCTTCCTGATTCCCAGCCCGGTACAGGTCATGCAAGCTCTGGTTGATGACATCAGTCTTTTGGCTTCGCATAGCGCAACAACTCTGGCTGAGTCAGCGCTTGGTCTTTTGTTTGGCGTACTTTTAGGTTTTATAACAGCCGTCCTCATGGAGCGGTTTGTTACTGTTGATCTCGCCTTAAGCCCTTTGGTCACTGTTTCGCAAACAATACCTACCGTGGCAATCGCCCCGCTTTTGGTACTCTGGTTTGGCTATGACCTGCTGCCAAAAGTCCTGCTTATCACGCTCACCACGTATTTCCCTATCACCGTCTCGTTCGCCCAGGGTCTGCGCTCGGTTGACCCTGACATGATTGATCTCATGCGCACCATGAACGCTTCTGAATGGAGCATCTTCTGGGAAGTTAAATTCCCGGCCGCCTTGCCCCAGTTCTTTAGCGGACTGCGTATCTCGGCAACTTACGCGATTGTTGGCGCTGTTATTGCCGAGTGGCTGGGCGGCTTTGCGGGACTCGGCGTCTACATGACCCGCGTACGCAAGTCATTCTCGTACGACAAGATGTTTGCGGTAATAATTGTCATCTCTGCGCTTTCACTTGCGCTGATGTGGTTTGTAAGTTTTCTTGAACGAGTTTGTATTCCATGGAGAGAAAAGTGATGTGTGTGCGGGGATATCCCTTTAAGTAAGTGCCAAGGGGCGGT
>JAFWFL010000119.1 GCA_017515595.1 Coriobacteriales bacterium | reverse complement strand
TACTGGAATACCAAACGCATTTGTACAGCAAACGGAGGTTTACCTCCTATGGAAAAGAGGAATCAGTACTATGAATCGCTAAGATGTGCAGCTTAAATGAATCCTTGGATATAAAGTGTCAAGCATTATTGACATCTTCAGAGAAGGGTCCAACCAAATCAGCTGCAAATGCCAAGCATCTCCACAAGTTCCTCGTGGCTTGCTACGCCAAGCTTTTGGTAAATGCGATAACGGTGCGTTTTTACCGTATGTTCAGATATAAAAGCGCGTTTACCAATCACCCCGGCAGATAACCCAACGGCAAGCATGGGCAACAGTTCTGATTCGCGCGGTGAAAGGCCGTGTGCACGTGCTATCTCGTCACAGCGGCGCTGCAGGGCTTGGTCCATCCCAAGTACCTTTACTTGCCCGGTATTATTTGCATCCTGCTGGTTTGCTTTGCGAAAAAAGTAAACCAGCAGGCAGACGAGAAAACCGAGCGAGACGGAATTGACAAAACAGGATACAAGCGCAATGTCATCAATGTGTGGCCCTGCCATAAAAAGTGTATAAAGTGTCAGCAGGACTATGGCAAACACCGGCATTACCGCATCGCCAACCGAGAACAGTCTTCCAATAAGAACAATTGATGTCCAAGAAAACAGCAGATAAAGAATTTGAGAAAACATAAGAATGCCTGCGATCCAGACATTGGGAAGCACATCTTCAAATATCGCCACCAGGATGGGCAGAACAAGGAGAAACGTAAGTCCCGCAAGAAACGAATCAATACTACGCGTGTGTCTCCAACTAACATAAACGATCCCTGTAACGGTCAATCCTAATGCAATGACCGCAAGCAGTAACGGCTGATGCGACGAGAGCTCGGCGAACAAGCCCTCCTGCCATGCCTGGCCCAGTTCAAAGGCGCAGAACACTGTAGTGAGTACAAGCGGGGCAATAAGAGTGGCGATCCGTGACGCAGGCCAGCTTGGCACATCTTGATCAGTACCGGGCACAGAATCATCTTCAGAGCGCTTCTCGTTTGCTTTGGACATTGCTGCTCTTGACAAACGATCATATGCAGCCACAATGCCGGCCGTTGTCATAACAACCGCGACCGCAAGCAGTTTGTGAGACGCATCCTCAAACAGTGCAAAAGCAGCGTCAAGCGCAAGGACCGCCAAAACCACTGCGATACCCGAAGCAAGAAAGAGGCCCTGGGAGTCAGGCGGATCATCGCGCGAAAGGCACCCTACCAACGCAACTACACACATCCCTAAAATTGCTATTGCCAAAGTTGGCACAGGTCTCAGCGAAGGAACCATAAACGGGGGATCAATATCAGACCAAAAGACAAGTATAACAGCTGCCAATATAGGGAGCAGCACTGATGCAAACGCCGGAATCCTTACAACCCATGCGTGGGGTAACGGCTTCGCGATCATGCCAACCAGTTCGAGCATGGCCATCGCAATAATACATACAAGAATTGCGGGTGCAGGAGACGAACCTGCAATACCGCTCACGAGAGTACCAACTGACGGGGCATCAAAAAGCAGGGTAACCAGAAAAAAGAAAACAGCCGTCAAAATTGCCGAGGTCTTTGCGATATAACCCAAAGTACTACGCCCCCCTCCCTAATTGTATGACAGGTGACTTATTATATTCCTGACTCGGTCCTGATACAACTTGGATACCAGGATAACGGCCAAATTGAATGGATTCATACCAATAGCCTACATACAATACCACCTCCCGCCGATACCCCTTCCCGCAAAAACATGCCATAGTGACAGACGTTCCGCCCGGCTTTGTTGGTGTATCCCACAGACGGGAAATTCGATACATGAGGAGAATGATATGAACACAAGTAGAAGAACATTCGTCGCGGGCAGCGCGCTTGCCGCCACAACCCTGGGAATAAGCTCAGGCCTTGCCTTTGCGCAAGAGCCTCCTGCGGCACAAACCGACCCGGCAGACGGGCCTTGGTATGGTGCGCCTGCCGATCTCGATAGCTTTGACTTCTGCGAAACCATAGACGTTGAACTTCTCATCTGCGGTTATGGCTCATCGGGTCTCATTGCAACCGCTGTCGCGGCTCAAGAGGGAATCAACGCGCTGACCATAGAGAAAGCCCCCATTGGCGGCGATCCCAAGGGTCTTGGTATTATTGGCGCTTCTATAGACAAGGACTACGGGATCGAGGTTGACCCCATCGCAGTCACCAACGAGGTTGCGCGTTACGCCAACGGATGGGGCGACCCGCGCGTTATCAAAGTATGGGCGACCGAGAGCGGCGCTACATACGACTGGATCTGCGATACGATTGGCGATCTCGGCGCGCGTCCGTATCTCGAATATGACGTTGATGACGGCACCCATGGTATATGGACCACTCAGCCCATTGACCACTGGTTCAAGATTGAATACAGCCCCGAGGTTCTCGCCGCCGCTGAGGCAGCAGTTGCTGAAGCGGGAGACCCCGCCGCATCCGTAGGCATCCTGCCCACTTGGGGCATGCTCCTGCGCAATCGCATTGAGCAGGAATGGGGCGCTAAGGTTCGTCTTAATACCGAGCTCGTCCAACTTATTAAAGAGGACGGCCGTGTTACCGGAGCTGTTGCATTAGGCCCCGACGGCTATGTGCGCATCAACGCCTCTCAGGCTGTTATCCTTGCGACCGGCGGCTATGAAGCAAACATCGACCTGCTCAAGCGTTTGAACCCCGAATCTGAGCGCGTTTGCGGCTTCCCCATGTATTATCCCTTTAACATGGGAGAAGGCATTAGGGCAGGCATCTGGGCAGGTGGCGTAAAAGACGCAATCCCCACTCTTATGACGTTTGCTCGTGCCGCTATGGCTCCCGATGCAAAACTTGGCGCTCCCTATGTAGGAACAACCTGCTGGATGGGCGACCAGCCGTTCCCCAAAGTCAACCTTGATGGCGTGCGTGTGTGCTGTGAGACATCGCCGTATGACTACCCGCTGCACGTTGCTTCTAAGCAGCGCGAATGCAAGTTATTCAGCGTTTGGGACGCCAACTACCGCGACCACATAGCCCAGTTCCATACCATTGGCTGCTCACGCATTATGCCAACCACCAGCACCATGCTCGACGGCACTCCCATTAACGCAGAGGGCGGCCTGGGAGGTTTTGAGCTGAACGATGCAATCATTGCAGATGCCGTTGCCGCCGGTGTTATCCAAACTGCCGATACCATCGCCGAACTTGCCGAGAAGTGCGGGATTAATCCCGAAGCCATGGTTGCAACTATCGAGAATTACAACCGCATGGCAGCCGAAGGCGTCGATGCCGAGTTTGGCAAGCCCGCCAAGGACCTGATCGCGCTCGATACCCCTCCGTATTATGCATGTGCATTCGGCGGTCACCTGCTTTGCACGCTCGACGGCCTGCAGATTGATCCTAACATGCGTGTACTTGATGCCGAGAACATACCAATACCCGGTCTCTACGCCGTTGGTAACTGCTCCGGCAGCTTCTATGCAGGCACGTATCCCGAGCTGTTCATTTCAAACGCAATGGGACGCAGTGTGACATTTGCCCGCCATGCTGTACTACATATCAAAAACAACATGTAGAGCGCTTGTGCTACCCACCGTCTAGTTTAGTAAACATATAAGCTAATGCCCAGAAACCTGTTAGTGTATATATGACTCGAAGGGTTTCTGGGCATTAACAGCAGAGCAGCGATCGCGCTGCGAAATGTCAAATAATCATCCTTTTTTCTGTGAATTTGCCAATATAGTATTTGATCTTACACACATCTGTTATTCGCGACATCCGGCGCTACAGTGTTGTTTCCCAATTTCTTCGAGGCAGGAGATAAACGCTTGTTTTGCGGGCGGCAAGGCAGCGGGGCAGGATTTTGTATAAATACAGGTATAAAGCGGCATATTTACCAGGGAAAATGCTTTACGGGTAATCTCCGGTCCAATAAACCCGATGTTCTGTTTTGTAGAATTGCTTACCAGCCCAATCTCGTTTTCAAAATTTGAAATATAATACTCATGCAGCGAGACAAAGAACCGGTAATGCACCTTAACAGAAATACCGCGTTTAGCAAATACCTGTATGAGAGCTGTTCCTAAGTTCCGTGAGCTGGGGCTGTCGGTTAAAACAATTGTGTAACCGTTTAGATCCTCAGGCAATATGGCTGTTTTCCCAAAAAGCGGACTGGCGTCAGAGACCCAAAACAGCTCTTCTTCGATAGTTTGTGCAAACATAAGCGTATCATTGGAAATCTCACGGGTTTTTGGCGATTCACCGGGAGCAAGCAGCTCATATGAAGCGCCAATGTCAAAGTCGATCATGCCGGTATTGAGTGCCTCTTCCCGGTCCACAGGGCTCGACAAAAAAATGTATTCGATCCTTTTATCGCCATATAGTTCGAGATATTTTGTCTCGGCTTCTTTTAAGACGCTGTTAAAGTAAGCAGTGTCGTTTCTGATGACAAAGCTCAGGGTACGCTCGCCAACTTCATGGCATTTTTGCAAGAGGGTATCAAAGCTCTCAAGCACGGCTTCCATTTCACTGAGTAAATAGCGTCCGGCGGGAGTGATAATGGGCGTGCCGTTTTCTTTTGATACCAGTTGTGTCCCTGTTGCTTTCTCGAGCATATTGATATGGGACACAAGTGTTGGCTGGGAGATGTACATCTCACGCGCTGCTTTAGAATAGTTTAAAGAGCGGGCAAATGTTTTGAATTCTCTGAGAATGTCAATATCCATACATACCTCAACTCTGTGATGTGCAAATAGATCGCACCTTACCGTTACCCAAGCTTTGTATTTAATTGTCCAATTGATATAGTATAACGTGTCGGGTCCTAAAAATAAATTTAGCTTCAAGAAAAATTTAATCTTATGTATACACATTTTATCTTCACGAAAAAGCTCTTTACCGTGAGCAATCATTCAAGAACGCGAACGCTTTGATTGCTGTTAAACTAAACATCAGCCGGCTTAAACAACCTCTCAATAACAACTAAGTAAGCGAGGAAACCATGAAAAGCTCAGCAATTACCAGGCGTAATCTTATTAAATCAGCAGGCGTTTTAACTGCTGCCGCAGCAATCTCCGGTACATCGGTTGCGATGGCGGATGTTGCCGAGTGGGCCGGCGAAGCCGACATCCTTGTACTGGGAACCGGCGGCGCGGGCTTATGTGCCGGCATTACCGCTCTTGATGAGGAATTGGGAAGCGTTTTGGTGCTTGAGGCCGCACCTGAAGAGCTTGCGGGCGGCAACACAAGGGTTTCTGGGCAATTGATGTTTATTCCCAACACCCCTGAAGAAGCGGTTAGGTATCAGTCCAATCTTAACGGCCCTTACAAGGTTGACGAGCAGCTTGTTCAGGCATGGGCTGAAAACATTTGCGAAAACCTCTCCTGGTTTGAGTATCTTGGCGCAGATTTAAGGGAAGCCACCTCATGCAACCCCGAGTTTGCGGATGTTGACGGGTCAGAAGGCTGCCATACCTACCTGCATGAAGGAGTTACCGGCAGGTCTGTCTTATGGGATTTCCTCATGGAAGTCGCAGAAGATGACTATGATCTCGAAATCGAGTATGAAGCTCGCGCGGTCAAGCTTATATTCTCGGATGACAAAAAAGAGGTTATTGGCGTCGCGACCGAGGATGGCCGTTGCTTCAAGGCGCTCAAGGGCGTTATTCTTGCCTGCGGCGGCTGGGAGAACAATCCCGAACTCATGAACACCTATTATACTTGCGGGTATCCCGATATGGCTCCTGCAGGTACCCCGTTCAACCGTGGCGATGGTCTTATTATGGCACAGGCAGCAGGAGCGGCTCTTTGGCATATGAATAACTTCTCGCTTGCCAACCTTGCAGCTCGTGTGAGCAATGATTCACCTTGTGTATCCTTCCCAAGGTGGGCAACAAAGGACTACATCTATGTAGGACCAAACTCCAAGCGTTATTGCTACGAGGAGACAACCTCCTTGAATAAGCACGGTAAGACAAAGCGCGACGGTATGTATGTCTCGCAGCATGTCCCCATGCCGCTCTATGCGATCTTTGGCAAGACAGCTTTTGAAACAGGCAATCTCTTCCCCACATATCCGTATCTTTGGAGCGATCTCATTGGGCCAAAGGACGGGGAGACCAACCAGGATTACGTTGATGCAGGGTTAATTGTTACTGCTGATACGATTGCTGAGCTGGCCCAAAAGATTGGGCTTGATCCCAAGACGCTCGAAGAAACCGTAACCCGTTACAATGAGTTCTGCGCTGCCGGTAAAGACGAAGACTACGGGCGCGGAGAAGACTATTATGGCAACTTCTCAGGCATGGTTGGCGCAGGCGCACTCTCTTCACAGGAGGAGAGTATTGTTATTCCCGCCTTTGAGCTCATGCCAATTGAGCCTCCGTATTATGCCTTTAGGCAGTACATTTCTATTCTCAACAGCCAGGGTGGCCCCAAGAGAAGCGCTAAGGGAGAGGTGCTCGACACAGAGGGTAACCCCATCCCCAGGTTATTCTCGGCTGGCGAACTCGGATGCATTTATTCTTACCAGTATAATGGCGGCGGCAATGTGAGCGAAGCCTGCTCATCCGGCCGTTTGGCTGCTCGTTCATGCGGTGCCCTGGAGAGATGGTGCTAAGTGGATGCTTCATGCTCACAAGTCAGAGGAAGCCATGAACTGGCTTATTGACCACCTTACCACCGCAAGCGAAGTTGGCGGCTATGACCTGACCCCGGTTATGGAGCATTGGTACGATGACCCCGAGGGCATTAACGGCGAGTTCCCCGGTACCCATGAGTTCCTCTATGGTCCAAACGGCAGCGGCCCTGCTGCAAACCCGCAACAAGACGTATGCGAAGACCTTTTGTTCTACTGCTATGATCGCGGCGTAGATGTTCACATGGATACCGTTGCAAAGCAGTTGGTAAAAGATGAATCAGGTCGCGTAATCGGCGTTATTTGCGAGGATCCTGACGGAACCGTTACTCAGTACAACGGAACCAAGGGTATTGTTATGGCTACCGGTGACTTTGGCGCTAACCAAGAGATGCTAACGACGAGGTTATCCCCGGTTTGTATTGCGTCGGTTCAATGGTTGGCGACATGTACAACAACTGCTATTCGACCCACTTCCTGGGTCACAACCTTGGCGGCTGCTGCCTGACTTTTGGTTATCTCACCGGCAAGTATGTTGCCGAGCAAGCGTAAAGCAAAGGAAGTATCAAAGGGTCAGCTTTGCCCGGTATTGAACTAGTATGATAAAACCATCTCCGCGTCCCAATAAGGGCTGCGGAGATGGTTTTTGCTTCAGAGACCGAGAAACCCTCGCAAACAGTCACAAGCCTTCTACCTGGTATGAATTATTTAAGTGGTTTAAGACTTACGGGCTTCTCAGTAGGGAATGGTGCATTTGAAGCAATCAAAGTTCAAAGTATTAAAAAATGGTGCATTTCATGCAAGTTTATGTCCCGCCAGCTCAACCCCTATGAACAGGTACCAATGATGAAACTCTATCCTGATGTCTTGCAATTTGGTTTGTGAAAGGAGAATTCGTCACTTGCGAGTGACGAATTAGCCACTCTGCTTCTCACTAGCATCAGAGTATATCCAAGCAGGTTTTGCTCCTTCCATTTTGCTCTGTCAAAGTGATTTGGCTCACTCAAAAGGGTTTCTCGGCATCAAAGATACAAAATACTTGAGTGGCCACAGGTTCAAGTCCTGTGGCCACTCTTAATCTATTTATATGCGCAAAGCTGTAGGTTATAGATACGTGTTCTTACGGTGCGTAAGAGAACCGGTTTGTATCTTATGCAATTTGATCTACGGCGCCTGAGGCATGTTTGCCGGCGACGCGGCCGCTGGTCATGGCGTTACCCATGTTGTTACCGGCACTGGGGCAGTTATATGCATTGCCATAGCGCTCGCCCATAGTGTTGCCTATCGCATAAAGGCCGGGGATAACCTTATCTTTATTGGGGTTCAAAACCTGATAATAGCTGTTAACGCAAAGTCCTGCAAGGGTGTTCAAGCCCGGTCCGTAGCAGCGGGTTGTGCCCTGTGTTGCTACGTAGAAAGGCGCCTCGTCAATGGCGATCATGTTGGCAGCCGGCTTGCCAAACTCGGTGTCGGCACCGGCATAGCACATCTCATTGTACTTCTCAACGGTAGCAACGGCGGTTGCAAGAGCCTCGCCGGTTAAACCTGCGTTGGCAAGCGCTTCCTCTGCGGTGGTGCCAACAAAGACGGTGTTTTGCATAGCCATGCCGCGGCTTGCGATCTCGAGGCCGCGTACCTGGATTTGGCCCTCGGTGCCGTCTGCCGCATCCATTCCGGCTTCGTACTCATAAATGCCCTCGGGGAAGCCCCAGTTTGGTGCGCCGTGATCAAGGCCGCCTGCCTGGATGTACTGCATATGTTTTTTATCCATGATGGCGAAGTTGCCGGTCATGCCCTCAGAGGAGGTGGGCTGGCGAATTGACTCTGCCAAAACAAGGCCGGCAAAGCTCTCGTTCATAAAACGCTCGCCCTTGCAGTTCATCCAAAGGCAGGGAGCTGAACCCCAAGGTCCAAAGCTGATAGAAGGAGCATCTCCGGCAACGGGACGCGGATGGCTCTCGATCATGCCTCCTGCCCAGCAGCCCATCTTGTGGCCTGAACCGTCGCAGTCGGTCATACCGGTAAGACGCTCGCGGGCAACACCGTGGCGCATGGCATTCTCGGCACACTCGCTGCAGAGCTCCCAAACCATGTCTGAGTTTGCACCAAAGTCACCGGTGGCAAGAATGACGGCCTTAGCGGCGTTGACCTGGATATAGCTGCCATCAGCTGCTTGTGCGATAACGCCGGTAACAGCGCCTGCTTCATCAAGAACGCACTTAATGCCTGTGGTTTCGCAGAACCATTCTGCACCAAGCTCCTCGGCTGCATCGCGGCTGTAGGTCTCAAGCTCAGTCAGACGGCTTACGTTGGTGAGTCCCGCTTTGCCAACCGGCTCGGCATTTCTGGTGCCAATGGTTTGTACGGTTGATGCCCACATTTTATAGCCGCTGATTTCAAGCGGGTAGGAAGAGCCGTCAGGAGTGTTATAAGCAATCTGGACAATGCACTCGCCGTTTGCATAATCAAATACATTTGAGGTTGCAGGGACCAATGAAGCAAGGTTGTCCATCATTTCGCCCGAGTTGTACACAAAGCGGCGGATAACTCCGGGGTTGCAGCGGCCGTTAGCGCGGCGTACATACTCGTTTGTGATCTCGGCCAGGTCATAAGGGCCAAAACCCCAGCCAATAAGCATGTTTGAGTTGTACGAGCAAATATCGTCGCCACGGTAGGTAATCTCGCCGTCAGCGTGCTTCTCGATCACTGCGACTTTGGCGCCGTTTTGTGCGGCGGCAAGAGCTGCCTGAGTACCGGCATGGCCACCGCCAACAACTACAACATCAAAGTCAAATACGTTTGCAATTTCTCCGACCTCAGGTTCCGGTCCAAGCCAGTCTTCATCAGTCATATAACCGGTAACAGGAACGGTATACTCAACGGGGCCTGAATTACCTTGTGCGCCGCCGGGACCGCCTGCTCCGGGCATACCGCCTCCGGGAGCACCTTCGCCCGCAGGCGGCTCACCGGCAAATGCGGCAGAAGTGAACCCGGCCAGAGCACCTGCGGCAACGGTGCCGGCAACAAAATTACGACGAGTCAGTTCTATGTGATAACCTCTTTCTTGTGTTGACATGCAAAACACAGCTCTTACACTTGCGTACAGATTAATTGCCAAGATTATTACACAGCTCATGCTGCTGATGGATATGATTATCTAAAAGCCTCTCATGCGCAATCAAGGAAACTAATGATTTATCCGTAACAAGGTAAATCATTAGTTTCCTTGAGGTTTACTACTGGAATCCGAGCTGGTTATCTTGGCATATCAACATTGGTAATGCTCTTGGTTTCTGTTCACAGGGAGGTGAGTTATTAAATACGTACCCAATGTGATGGCTGAGATCCTCTCGTAAATGGCAATCTTATCCACATATTTTGGTTAATAACTCACCTCCCCTGTGAACTGTAATTGCTCTTGAGATTCACTTTGGCAAAGCCGGTCTTTTGCTCGCCAGGCTGGGCAAAATGGTGTATGATGCTTTTTGTTTAACAACATGATCTTCCATAGGTAAGGTGCAGGAGGATTATGCTTGCAGAAGTCTGGCATTCCCTCAATCAAGAACAGGGGCTCGCGATGCAAAAGAAAGATTTGGTTGCCAATGCGTTGGGGGATGCTATGCTGGAGTTACTCAACGAGAAGATGCTTGATCAGATTAGTGTGGCAGATATTGTAGAACGGAGCGGTTTTTGCAAGCGCACGTTCTACAATCACTTTAATGACAAGCATAGCCTGGCAGCTTATGTATGGCGCCGCAGCTTTGATGCATGCTGGACCGTAAACGGCCGGGCTTGTACTTATCTTGAATTTCAAAAAAACTACCAGCAAGCGGAGCAGCGGCTTGAATCTTTCTTGATGAATACCCTGACCAAAGACAGGCCTGGTCAGGACAGTTTATGGCAAGTCATTTATGATGCGTCTCTTCAAGCTCTCATTGATGTTATCAAGCGTAACGGGCATGAAGAAGCGCTCACGCCCGAGGTGATTTTACAATTACGTTTCTTTGTACACGGTATCCACGGATGTCTCAAAGACGTTATTGCTTCTATGTGGATAAGACATGACATTGAAGCCATGAGAGTGCTTACTCCTCAAGATGAACTCCAGCTCATGCCTCAGGTGCTTCGCCCGCTCATACTCACGCCCGAGGAATTGAAGCTGGTATACGGAGCGCCTGATCATACCGCCAAAACTGCGTAACAGAGGACTTGTAACACGAATATATACTAAACTACCTATTAGTGCACTATATGCACTAATAGTATCTTATGTGCATCCTAACTCTTATGCCTTTTATATAGAATACCATTGTACGAGAAAAGCGTTTTCCCGTGCTACTACAAGTAAAGCCGGTGTGGAAACTTGCCTTTTAACAAAACGTACAAAACCGGGATGGATGTGGAGAGGCCTAACGGTTAGGTGTTGTGTACGTGGCAAGATAATGATCCGCATTGGCCTGAATCGCGAAGAGGGAGGATTATGTTGGACAACATAACTCAGACGAGCGGTTTAACCCGTCGCAGCTTCCTTAAGACCACAGCCGGTGCTGCAGTGGCTTTGAGCGCGTTGGGAACCGTAACCGCGTTTGCCGAGGAGGAGCAGGGTGCAAGCGGCGCTGCTGCCAACGACTACGGCCAAAAAGTCTATGCAGAAGGAGAGCAAAAGTTCTTCCAGTCCTGCATGGGCAACTGCGCCGGCATGGGATGCCCCTGCTGGGTTACCGTGCGCGACGGCAAAGTGTGCAACATTGAGCACACACACCTGGAGATGCCCGACGGCAGCGCCAGCGAATATCAAGTAGGCTGCTTGAAGATGTACGCCAATATTGAGCGTATGTACTCACCCAAGCGTGCTCTTTACCCCATGAAGCGCACCGGTGAGCGCGGAAGCGGCGAGTTTGAGCGCATTAGCTGGGATCAGGCCATTCAGGAGATTACTGATAAATGGAAGCAGCTTCTTGCTGACTACGGCCCTCAGTCAATCGCGTTCTTCTCGGGCTCCGGAAACTACTTTACTTCTGTCGGATATCCGGCCCGTCTGCGTCAGATCATGGGTTCCACGAGCATTGGCGCCAGCTATGACTGGACCGGCATGTTTACCCAGATTGCCCACGGCAGCACTGCCCATAACGAGTGGCGCGACATTCCCAATGCCGAGAACCTCTTTATTTGGTGCACCAACCCGTCTGAGTCCATTCCTCAGATGTTCCACAAGCTGACCGAGGCCAAAGCCAACGGCACAAAGGTCATCTGCATTGACCCTGTGTACACCACCGCAGCTTCCAAGGCTGACAAGTTTGTATCAATCAAGCCCGCAACCGACGGTCTTTTGGCAGCCGGTATGCTTAAGATTTCCATCCGCGACGGCTTTGTTGACAAAGAGTGCCTCCAGACCAAGACCGTTGGCTGCTTCCTCGTCAAAGACGATGGTATGTATCTGCGCTTGAGCGACCTTGGTAAGGCTGAGGCCGGTACTCCAGAAGACTCCGTCTGTGTATGGGATAACGGCGAGCCCGTGGCCATTGCAGCAGCAGCCGACCCCGAGATCGAGGGCTACTTTGAAGTTGACGGCATAAAGGTCCGTCCTGCCTACCAGGTACTTCTTGAGCGTCTTGACGAGTGGGACCTCGAGACCATCTCTGAATTTACCGAGATTCCGCTTGAGATCATTGAGGAGCTCACCGCTATCTGGAACTCCGGCCGCTCAATGATTTGGACCGGCTTTGGCGCCGACCACTATTCTAACGGCCAGACCTTCTATGACGGCGCTCTTGCTCTGTGTGACGTTACCGGCCAAATTGGTAAGCACGGCTGCGGCATGACCTGCACTGACTTCTCGGGTGCATCAGGCTATGGCCTCACCGCCACTACCACCGTCGGTGTCGAGAGCTTCCCCGCCGGCCCCACCATTTACCCGGCTCACCTGCCCCAGCTCATGGAGAACGGCAGCATTCCCGAGGCCGGCTTTGAAGTTGCTCCCAAGTCGCTCTTTGTATTCCAGGGCAACCCCATTACCAACGAGCCTGACCGTCTTGCCTGGATTGACGCATTCAACAAGATGGACATGGTGGTTATCTCGGACGTAGTTATGTGCGAAACCGCACTGTACGCAGACTATGTACTGCCCGTTCCGTTCCTCTTTGAGAAGACCGACCTTGTCTCTACCTTTAGCCCGTATGTCAAGATTTGCGATCAGGCCGCCGAGCCCATGGGCGAGTCTAAGAACGACTTTGACATTACCTGCATGCTTGGTGAAGCCATGGGTTACGGCGAGTACTTTACCCAGAGCTACGAGGACTTCCTCGCATCTTGCGTTGACAACGATACCGCAAAGGCCTTTGGTATTACCTGGGATCGTTTGAACAAGGAGAAGGCAGTTTTCGCGTTCCTCGAGGAGCCCGCTGTCTGCATGCTCAACACCCCGCCGTACACCGCGAGCGGCCGTCTTGAGTTCTACCATGAGGGCATTCAGCCACAGAACTACGCCGGTTATACAGACTGGGATATGCTCAAGGAGTCCTGCTGGTTCTGGGAGCCCCCGCTCGAGTCATGGCCCGAGACCAAGGGCAAGTTCGAAGCCAATCCGCTTGCCGAGAAGTACCCGTTCATTCTCATCTCCGAGCGCTGCAAGTTTAAGACTCACACGCAGTGGAACGAGTCGAATATGATTTTGGAGATCGATCCCGAACCGTATATCAAGATGAATCCTGATGACGCCGCAGCTCTGGGCATTGCCGAGGGCGACATCATTCGTGTGTGGAATGACCGCAGCTATGTGGTAATCAAGGCTGTTATCAACGCCGGCGTCCGTCCCGGCTTGATGGTCATTGACCACGGCTGGGAGCGCGATTCCTACATCGAAGGCCACTATTCAGATCTTTCAGGCCACGACACCTGGCAGCGCTACGAGCAGGACAACTGGTTCGACTGCCTGGTTGCGGTCGAGAAGGTCATGTAAGGGGGATATACCATGCGCTACGCTTTAGCTATTGATCTCAAAAAATGCTTTGGCTGCCAAACCTGCGCCACTGCCTGTAAACTGGCCAACAACCTGCCCGCCGGCATTAGCTGGAACAGGGTTACCACCGAGGGCGGCACTACCATCGACACCGCCTCGGGTACCTACCCCAACGACCTGCATATGCAGCATGTTCCCATAGCCTGCCAGCACTGCGCCGACCCCGCCTGCGTGGCTGTATGCCCCACCGGCGCCACCTGGCAAGAGGACAACGGCATTGTCCTTATTGATCCCGAGAAGTGCATTGGCTGTCTCGCCTGCATCCAGGCCTGCCCCTATGATGTCCGCCGCTTTGTGGAAGACCCCGTTTGGGCTGTTGACTTTGCCGTGGGTTATGCTGATGCTCCTCAGCACCTCCCCGGTACTGTGGGCAAGTGCACCATGTGCGCCAATCTGGTTGAGAAGGGCCTCTTGCCCATGTGTGTAGAATCCTGCACCGGACATGCCCGTTACTTTGGCGATATCGAGGACCCCGAGTCTGAGATTTCCAAGCTTCTCGCAAGCCGCGAGTGGCATCAGCTTATGCCCGAAGCAGGAACAAACCCCTGTGTGTTCTACTTGGACTAATCTGATATAATTCACGGGAGCTGTCCGGTCTCCTAAGACGGACAGCTCCCGTCTGTTTTTTACCGAGTGGAAGGATCTTCATGAGCATAACACCAACCTGGCAGATGAAGGCGACAATATGGGAACTTCTGGCCGTAAGCCTGCGATATCCTGATGATACTCTGGCTCAGGCGTTGGCGAGCGGTGACTGGACACAGGCAGCCCTTGAGATTGCCGGCGCTTTAAACCTGTCACTGCCGGAGGAGTTTACCACGTATGCTCAGGAGGCCCAGGAGCTCGCCAAAGGCGAAGACGGCCTGGATATTCTGCGAGGCGAAGCAACGCGTATGTTCATTTCTCCGTATAAACCTGCATGCTCCGGTTACGAAACCATGTGGCGGGCTGAGGATGACGGAGTCAAACCGCTGCTCTTTGTCAACAAACATGCCATGGCAGTTGAGCGATTCTACCGTTCATGCGGTCTCAAGGGTGCCGAAGGCACAAACGACCCGCTTGATCACATAGGCAGCGAATGCGAGTTCATGCAGTTCTTAGCATGTCTGGCCGCAGGAGCACAACGCCCAGAAGGAGTACCCGCAGATGAGGACTTCCCCGGCGGTTCCCCGGCAGCAGCATACTATGCCTTTAAGTCACAGCACATTGACAAATGGGTCCCCCGCTTCTCTGCCAAAATGCTTAAAGAAAGCCGGACTCCCTTCTTTAAAGCCACCTCAATACTCTTAACTGCCTGGTTAGAAGCAGATTCGGAGTAATAGAGCTATAAAAGTGAACGGATGAACCACAAGGCGACGAATTAACTATTTCTTACCTCCGCTTACTCCAAATCAAAGCCGCCGGTTAGAATGAAGTCGCGAAGGAGTTTGTCCATCTTGATTGATACCTTGAGCGGAGGGATGGGTTTGCCTTCTTTTGCACAGAAGTACTCGCGGGCTTGCTTTAAATCTGCGGTTTTCTTGAGGGCGTCGAGCCTGCCAAACTCGTTGATATTTGCCTCAGTTACGTGCTGGGCCATCAAAGCTTTGAGCATGTTCATGTCGATGCCGAGGGCATCTACCAAAGCTTGGAGTTGCCCGGCTTTGCCCTTTGCCTGGAATTCATTTATGTAGTCCATAAACGTCATACCGGGGCGGATCTTAAGGTCAAAACCTTGAGCTGCCTGTATTACGAGGTCTGCATAGCGCTGCTGCTCCTGGTCAAGCGATGCGAACGAGCTGTGAAGTTCGTTAAGCATTGCTTCGAGCTCATCAGCATGAACTTCTCCTGCAGCTAAGCGTTTAAGCCATTTATCAAAATTGTCATTCATATAAGCTGTGTCAATATGTCCGGTATCAATCTCGGTAAGATATCCGTGGATATCATAGGGGATATCAAAACCGCCACCACCTCCGTCAGGTGGTACAAACAGTTCTTTATAGCGCAGAGCGAGAATCAGATAAGCGTTTTTGTCAAAAACAAGGGTTACCGAGGTCTTGCCTTCATCATGATCAAATTCATAGGTAAGTTCATCCCAGGTAAAGCCTTGGATTTTTGCTGCTTCGAGGGTATCGGCCAGCTCTTTAAACAGCTTTGCGAATTTGGCTCGTGCTGCCGGAGAATCCGGCAGCCGTTCAAAATTGTTTACCTGCTCCGCCTTGAATAGTTTATCTATCTGGTCAAACAAGCTGTTGGCCCATGTAAGGTTTGCTTCGAGCTTTTGTGCAAACAGCCCAAAGGGACGTTCTCCCGAGTAAAGCCTCACAGCATCTTTCACGTTTTGTTCCATAGTATGAGGATAGCGGTAATACCTGATGGTGCCAAAGGGTTTCTCGGGTCCAAAAAGGCGGTTGGTTCGAGAAAATGCCTGGATAAGATGCTCGTAGGTAAGCACTTTGTCGAGGTATAGCGTATTTACCCATTTTGAATCAAAACCGGTGAGCATCTGGTCGACCACTATGAGCAAATCGAGCTGTTCTTCAGGCTTTTTCTCGATTCCCACATAGGGGCGCTTGTGAGCCAGACGTGCCGCAACGTCACGTTTAAACTGCGCATGGGTAGAAATACCATAGTCTTTGCCATAGAGTTTATTGTAGCCTTGCAAGATTTCTTCCAGGCCGTCTTCTTTGTAGATGGCGCCTTCATTGTTATCGATGCTCGGGTCAAAGAGGCTGGTTACCTTAAACTCGGGGTGGCTGTCCCTAAATATGCGGTAATACGAGATAGCCTCAGCAATGCTTGAGGTTGCCAATATTGCATGGAACATTCCGGCTTGCGAAAGCGCCTGCCAGTTATCAACAATATCCTCTACCACTTTGGTAAGATGTTCAATGTTGCCGGTTCCGTCAATACCGCGGTACTGGCTTTTGGGAAGATAGTGCTCAATCCCGTGCACGGGTTTACCGTCAGCCCCATATACGGTATCAGCCATGGGAAGCGCCATGACCTGTAAAAAGACCTTTTTCTTCGCAGGATCAGCCAAGGCCTCTGCAATGCTTGTGGCTTTGGCAGCATCAAGTGCCACCGCCTCGCGCACGTCTTTATCGCGGAATGTCAGTATCTTGTAGGGGTCAAAGCCCAGAACATTATGGTCGCGGATGCCGTCTGCAATACTGTAGCGATGCAGCTCGTCACCAAAGACATCTACCGTGGTGTTTTGCTTCTTTTGGTTTTCGTCATGGATAGGCGTTCCGGTAAAACCAAAGAACATCGCTGTTGGAAAGGTATGTCTGATAGTCTGCATCATATCACCAAAGGTCGAGCGGTGGCATTCATCAACAATGAACACAATCCGCTTGGCCCGAATACGCTCAAGGTCAGCAGCCGTGGTCCCTTCTCCGTCATGGATGTTGCTCATCTTTTGGATTGAGGTAACTATGAGTGTGTTAGCAGGGTCGTTGCTTTTGAGCTTGCTGCGCAGCACTGTTGTATCCTCGGTTGCTTGGACGCTTTGCGAGTCATCGGCAAAATTGCGGTATTCGTCGAGCGACTGGGTGCCAAGCTCTATGCGGTCAACAAGGAACACCACTTTGTCTGCATCCTGAGAAGAAGCAATGAGCTGTGCGCTCTTAAAGCTTGTCATAGTTTTGCCGCTGCCGGTGGTATGCCAAATGTGCCCGCCGCGCGCACTTGTTTTGTCCCATTTTGATTGGCGCACCTTTCCTGATATTCGTGAAGCAGCAAAATACTGGTAGCTCCGCATCACTTTGAGCGTATTATCTTTGCCGTCTGCCACCGAGTAAAAGCCAATAAGCTGGTGTGCCATGGGGATAGAAAGAAGGTCGCGCGCAATGTCCTTCCAGTAGTTTACCGGTTCATTGTCAAAGTCTGCCCAGTGGAAGTTATATGCCTCAAAATTGCCGTCCGCTCCGGGGTTGGCAAAATAAACCGCCTCATCAGGGTTCATGGCAACAAATACCTGCACCAATGAGAAAATCCTCGTAAAGACACCTTCATGTGCATATTTGGCGATCTGGTCCCGCGCCTGGCTTATGGGGACACCACTCCGCTTGAGCTCTATATGAATAAGCGGCATGCCGTTAATGAGCAGCATAACATCACCGCGCCGCGTTGGAAGTATTTTGGATTTGGCAGAGAAGTGAGGCTGCCTTGCAATTTGGTACCGGCTTCTGCCGCCTGCAATTTCTTGCCGGTCATAGATATGCAGGCTCACCTCTTTGCCAAAATGAAGGGTATCGTCTTCATTATCGCGCGTGATTGTAACGGTTTTGCCGTTAATAAAACCGTTCAGCCGCATAGGCGTGCGCAGCTCAATGACCTGCTCAATGATTTGCTGCATTTCGCCATCTGTAAGAGGGCAGCCATTGAGCCGGTCAATGCTGAGGTTGTTCTCAAAGAGAATCTGTGCCCAATTGTCAAGCAGGTCTTGCTCAGTCGGATGATTGAGGATACCGTTTTTCCAACCATAATCTTTTTCTAGCACGCTTACGAGCGCATCCTCAAAAGCGAGTTCACTGGTAAATACATCTGTCATGAGAGGGCCTTCCAATAACCGTTTCTCGGTGAACCAATACGTTCAATTTTTCCCGCTTGTTTGAGAGAATCAAGTAAACGCTGTACTTGCCTGCGTGATTTTTCTGTTTGTTCGCACATCTCTTGTACAGATATCTGTGGATTCATCCTGATAAGCTCTAAGAGAATATCAGAGGCTGTCATTTCATTAGTGCCACTTTTAGTGCCATTATTAGTGCCATCTTTGCTTGCCCTACGCTGTTGGTCAATAACATCTTTTAATGTATCGTCGATTATTTTTAGCATAAGCTCAATAAACGGAGTTGAATCACCGGTTTTTTCTGAATCTCCCAGCGCATCATAGTATGCCTGTTGATTGCGGTGAACAAGTGTTTCGACTGGGAGCCAGGAGAATATTGGCCGCCATCTGCGCAGAAGCAAAGAATGCCACATCCGGCCGGTCCTACCGTTACCGTCAGAAAACGGGTGTATGTACTCAAATTCAAAATGAAACACGCTGCTTTTTATGAGCGGATGATCCTCAGCATCACGAATCCATGTAAACAGATCATGTATGACTTCAGGGACGTATCGGGCTGGTGTGCCGGCATGAATCAGGGTATCTCCATCAAATACGCCTACATTTCCACTGCGGAACTTGCCGGCATCTTGTACCAGCCCTGCCATCATAATGCCATGAGCTTTTAAGAGATCGTCCACGGAATACGGATTCATATCCTGAAGAGCATCATAAGCCTCATAAGCATTTTGAACTTCACGGATATCTTTTGGCGGTGCTAAGACATGTTTACCGTTAAGCACTGCTGTTACCTGGTCTAATGTCAAAGCATTGGCTTCAATAACCAAAGATGAATGAATGGTTTTGATACGATTCTCACGACGCAAAAGAGGGTTAGGCGATAAGCTTTCTGAAAACTCAACCTGAGTAATGCTCTCTGCAATTTCAGCAACAAGACGTATCATTTTTGATGTGTTGTTAAAAGGCGGTATATACGACATAGAGAGTGCCTCCTATACAAACATCTTTTCGAGTAGAGCGGATTTTAGATGACGGAGTATTTCAAGCTTACGCTGATGAAGGGTGATAAGGTTGTCGAGCTTTTCAAAAAAGCCTCCTATGGCTTGCTGTTCGGATATGGATGTCGGCACCATAAGCAGCATTTGTGACATTTGTTTGCCCGAAACTTCAACAAATGTTGATCCAGCCCCCACTGTTTCTCCATAGTTTTTCAACTCTTCGGTTCTCGAAAAAATGAAATAGGAATCAAGCAAGTCCTTATTAGGTACAATGGACTGAAAACCTTGGTTTGTGCAGGATTCTTTCGTTAAAATAGCAGTTTTCCCTATTCCTGCACGTGATGTAAACAATACTGTACCAACGGGAAGCATTTTTGCAGAACTGTTCTCGTATCCTTCTTTTGTGATCTTTCTTTGGCTTGAACTGACATATATTTGGTCTGCTATTTCAGCCGGAGCATACCAGTCAATATCACCATCCCAATAAGAGGCATTTGCAGTGCTTGGCGTTCCTCCGCCAACTATTTCTGCCATGTCTCCAAGCTTACACTGTTCCCAAGGATCAGTGAAACCTTTGAAACGGATTTCTGGTACATTTGCTCCGTTTTTTGGAAACATTTTCTCAAGGAATGCTTTTTTGAGAATTACGAGCTTGTCATACTTACGCTGATGAAGGGTGATAAGGGTGTCGATATTGATCAAGGCACCTGCAATTTTGCGTTGTTCTGCCACACAAGGAATCTGGATTTCATATTGCAACATCTGATTGAGATTAAGCACTCTGTTACGACCTGCACCGCCTGG
>JAFWFL010000118.1 GCA_017515595.1 Coriobacteriales bacterium | reverse complement strand
GAAGAGCGCTTAGATATATCAATCCAAGAAGGCGCAAATGCCCGTGTGGGTGCAGACGAAGAAGCAAAAGTTGACTATGTGGGTGAAAACGGCCCAGCCACCAGTGAGGGCTGTACGATTCTCTCAAACTCGGACAGTGGCTTGACAATTAGTGAGAGCGGCTGGTACGCTGTCACAAGCAGCGTGGAGGTACCTTATATTTACATACGGTCTGGAGCAAATGTACACCTGATTCTTGGTGACGATACAACACTCACACTGGGCTCTTGCATTTCCCTTACAGGAAACGCAAAACTTACCATCTATGGTCAAAGCAAAGGCAGCGGTTCTCTTATTGGTAATAATTTTGGGGTATATGTCGATAGCGGCACTCTTACCATGTATGGCGGCAGTATCAGTAGTAACACAAACGAAGGCGTGTACAACAAGGGTACCTTCACCATGCATGGCGGCGCCGTCTATGGCGGTACAAACGGTAACGCTGTGACAAACGCTAACGAGTTCATCATGAAAGACGGACGCATCGTGAGCAACTACGCATACGGAGCCGGTGTGTTTAATTATTCCGGTACCTTCACCATGAACGGCGGCAGCATCACTGGCGGTACAAACAGCTACGGTGTGTATAACATCGACGAAGATGCAACATTCATTCTCAACGAAGGCTCCGTGACCGGCGGCAGTCGTGCCATCTCTGGCACCGTGAAAAACACTTCCGCCGGAACCGCGTGGACAAATGACGATGGTACCGGAGACAGGGCGGAAATCAGTATTAGCACTGAAGGGCAGTATATCAGCGACATCTACAAATACGTCCAATTCCCGGCTGCTTCTTCAGACCCTTCAGGCATCACCTCCTGGGCTGAGTTGCAAGAAGCACTCACCGCTGCAGCCCAGACAGGCGGCACAGTCACACTCACGCAGCACATCACATGTGAGGATGAAGATTATTCCGCAACATCTCTGACTGTCCCTGCAGGCAATGCGGTTACACTCGACTTGGCAGGACATAAGATAGACGCCAATAAAAAGTGTAGTGCAGACACAAGCCCTATTAACACCATTACCGTCAGCTCCGGAGCAAACCTCACGCTTGTGGACAGCAAAGGCAACGGGCAGATTTGCGGAAGTGAGGGCTGTGGTATCGTAGTTTATGGCACCCTAAGCATGCTAAGTGGCACAATCACGGGAAATGGTTGGGGTGTAGTAGTCGCAAACGGCGCTACATTAACCATGGAAAGCGTCAACGGCTCATCAGGCGGCATAATCACAAGCAATTCCAATGACGGAGTGGAAGTTGCAAGCGGCGGCATATTCACCATGCAAGCCGGCGAGATAAGCGGTCACACCCAGGGCGACGGGTACGGGATTTGGCTTGGAGGTGGCACCCTGAACCTTCAAGGCGGTGAACTCAAGAACAACACATACGGCGTCATAATCGAAACCTCAGGCAGCACTCTAAAACTCCAAGGTGCCCCCGTCTTCTCAGATAACTCAAATGCGGATATGTACCCCTACGCTACCACCATCACCCTTACGGGTGCCCTCACCTACGCAGATCCTATAAGCATCCAGGTTTTGCAAGACAGCCCCCAGACGCTCACAAGCGCCTACAGCACCTATATGGGAGACACAGACCCAGCCAAGTACTTCACCTACTACAACAATGATCTTTCGGTAGTTCTTAGAGAAAACGAAGCTGTGCTTATAACTTCTCCAACCATAACGTTTAAAAACGGTGATACTGAGCTCCAAAGCAGCAAGGTAAAAATAGGCGCTTCTCCCGTTTATACAGGAAATACTCCCACAAAAGCAGATGCAGATTGGACCGGCTGGAGTGATGAAACAAATACCTATTCGACAACCGCTACGTTACCTCCTGTTTCAGGAGAAGCAACATACACCGCAACATTCCAGAATACTCCCGCTGAAATGCCTACGATCACAACTCAGCCCCAAGATATAACACTTACCTATGGCTATGAGCCAAGCGATCCCCTAAATATAACAGCAACCGTATCGAGTGGCCATACGCTTTCTTATAAATGGTATTCATGCAAAGATACCGCGAAAACAGATGCTCAAGAAATAAGTAATGCAACAAGTACAAACCTGAGTATCCCGGCAGGCCTTGCAGCAGGAGATTATTACTATTACTGCACCGTCACTTCTACCAGAAGTAACGGAGAAACAACTTTTCTTGACAGCGATGCCGCAAAAGTAACGGTACAAAAGCGTGAGGTTACGGTTTCTGCTTCTGATGCTTCTGATACATTCTATAGTGGAGTTGAGCAAATAGGAAGCGAAGGCTATACCTTTGATAACATCGCACTAGGCCAGGAAGCTACCATTACTTATACGCCTGCAAAAGGTACAGATGTGGATACCTATGAAGGTGTCTTCTCAGAAGACTTCAAAGTAATCGATGATCAAGGCACAGATGTTACCGATAACTACAAACTCACTTCAACAACAGCAGGCAAGCTTACTATCACAGCACGTCCTATAAGATTTATTGCTCAATCAGAAACCAAAGACTACACAGGAAGCGAAATAGAGATCACCACGGTAACACCTGATGGTCTTTTATCAGGACACACCCATAACGTAACCTTCTCAGCCAAAGGAACAGACGTAGGCGATTATACAGGCACCATCACAGCAAAAGAAGAAGTCGTTATCAAAGATGGCGACACTGATGTTACCAAGAACTACTCGGTCTCTGTTACTAACGGAACGCTACGTATTAAACAGAACCCCACAAAGGAGCTTACCGTCTCTCTCGAAAGCAAGTCATACACCTATGACGGCACACCTCATGCTCTTCTTACTCCCGCTACAACAAACGGACCTACTGAAACAACCGTAACCGAATACTCAAAGGATCAATCGTCTTGGACAAACGATCTCTCATCTCTTACTGCCACTGATGTAGCCGACTCCTGCACCATCTATGTAAAAGCAACCAATACCAACTACACAAACGTTGCCACCTCAGAAGCAACGCTTGAGATTCAAAAAGCTCCGGCTCCTACAAAAGACATAACCGACTCTCAAAAGCCTCACGCCAACGATCTCAAAGCAACCGGAACCGAGCAGCCTCTTGTAACTCCTCCAACTGAGCTTCCGCAAGGTTATACATCCGTTCAATACAGCCTTGACGGTACCACCTGGCAAGATGAACCTCCAGTAGCAAAAGATGCAGGAGACTACACCGTATACGTCCAATACGTAGGTGACCTCAACCACGAAAACTACCCCGGTGACCCCGTGAGCGCAACCATCAAGGCAGTAGGCACCCTCACCTTTGATCTCGGTGGCGGCACCCTGAACGGCTCTACTGCTCCTCTCGTCATAGAAGCCTCTGTAGGCGACACCATCACCATCCCAGCTGCTCCTACGCTAACAGGCTTTACCTTCAAATACTGGCAAGGCTCAGAATACTACCCCGGAGATAAATACGTCGTAGAAGGCAGCCACACCTTCACCGCCGTCTGGCAACAAAACCAGCAGCCAACCCCAACACCCACACCCACGCCAAATCCCACCCCCCAGCAGCCTTCAATCCCCAGGACCGGCGACGCGACCTTCTCGGCCACATCAGCTCTCGCTCTTATAGCCATCTCAGCTCTCTGCCTAACTCTCTCCGCCATCTTACTCAGGAGGCGTAAGTCATAATCTGACAAAAGGACGCACCTTTTGTCAGGTTGCCATCGAGCCCACAAGTTCTGATCTTGTGGGCTTTTCTTTATGCTGAGATGAGAAAAGACGCTCGCTTGTCTTTCCATTTTCGAAATCTCATCCTGGCGTTCTTGAGTATCTTTGGTAAATAAATAGATAATATTCATCCGTATCCGGTTTTATCAGTCAAAAAGCAAACTAAATGTAACCTTTGATCCGCAATATTCTTGACGAACGTATCTCCAAAGAGTATATATTTAACTCAATCAAGGCCAAAGGGGCCTTGGCGCAAAGAACAGGAGGATTCACATGAACGCAAGTCTTAGCCGTCGTGGGTTTGTGGCTGGAACCGTTGCAACTCTGGGAGCTGCCGCAATCGGTGGCTTTGCTATTGCTGATGAGCCTGCAGCACCCGCAGTTGAGATAGACGGCAACAATCTTCCCATTGATCCCAACTATGTGATTGATCTCTCACAAGGCGTTCCTAAATGGAGCTTCGAGATCCCGCCCGCGCCAATCCCCGAGGAGGAAATTACCGAGACAATTGAAGACGAAATCATTGTTATAGGCGCCGGTATGAGCGGTTTTTGCTGCGCAGCTTCTGCTGCAGAGGCAGGCGCAAGCGTCACGCTCTTCTCGGCATCAAGCCACCCCATTTCCCGTGGCGGATCGAACTTCTCAAAATATAACAAGGTTATGGCCGAGTATGGTATTGAGCCTTTTGATGAGGTTGAGTTCTTCTATCATGAGATGCGCGCAGCAAGCTTTACCATTGACCAACAAATGTGGATGCGTGGCTATAACAACTCAGAAGAAGCCTTTGACTGGATGATCGATATTGTTCGCGACCATGGTGTCGAGGTGTTCCTTGAGCGCGACAACATTAACGACCACGGCCCCAACTATGCGATCGCATTTGGCAGCGGTGACCCAAGCGTTGGCGCTGCGGCCGGTCAGCAGGGTGCAGTCGAAGCTATGGCCGCTTTTGCAGCCGAGAAGGGCGCCAAGATAATCTATGATACCGTTGCAAAGCAGCTTATCCGTGAGGATCCTGCAGGTCCTGTTACCGGAGTTATCGCTCAGAAGGCAGACGGTTCTTATGTGAAGTTCCTTGGCAAGTATATTGTCATGGCTACCGGTACCTTTGACGGCGATAAAAACATGGTTGCCAAGTATTGTCCGCAGGTTGCACGCGTAAGCAGCATGGAACAAAGAGAGATTGACTACAACACCGGCTTCTCGTTTGGCAGCATCTTTGCCGGCGACGGCCAAAAGATGGGTCTCTGGATTGGTGCAGCATGGCAGCGCTGCAGCGCAGCTCCCATGATGCAGGGCGGCACCACCGGCTCGAACGAACCTCTGGGCTTCCATCAGGGCTTAAACGTTAACTCCCGTACCGAGCGGTTCCGTCGTGAAGACATGAGCGGCCCGTATACTGCAAACCACCTGATCAACGTACCCGGACACACAAGCTATGCCATCTGGACAGCCAACTATGCGCAAGACATCATTGACACCGGACGCGACTGGTACTTCTTCAATACGCGCTATGATGATCCGCCGGCAACGGCAGAAGAGATGATCGCACGTTGGGATACCAGCTATGGTATTGTTCGTGCTGACACTCTGGAAGAGCTTGCCAATACCCTGGGTCTTGATGCCCAGAAGCTCGCCGACGTTATTGCACGCTACAACGAACTGGTAGAGCTTGGCGAAGACCTCGACTTCCACAAGAACCCCGATTATCTTGTATACGTAAATCCTGATGGCCCATTTTATGCAGCTACGTGCGGCGGCCTCTTTATGACCGTTATGGGTGGTCTCAACACCAACTATATGCTGCAGGTTTGCGATAATAACGACGAACCCATACCTGGTCTCTTTAACATAGGCCAAATGATTGGCAACATGTATGCCAATAACTACAACTTTGCCATCCCCGGCAACAGCTATGGTATTAACTGCATCACCTTTGGTTATCTCCTTGGCCGCGACCTTGCCGCAGGCAAGTTCTAGAGCTAAGCTTTCTTAGAGGGTTTCTCGGCAAGAATACGAAATCCTTCGTATTCTTGCCGAGCGATAAATTGTACAGTACAGAAGCCTGTTCTATGATCTGAAAGTCAGATGTATGATGGATTTTGTAAGCCGTCGTGCATAGCATTATCCGCTCTCGTAAAGCGGGGGGTCATCGGTTCAAGTCCGATAACTGGCTCCATGAATCACCGCAGCTCAGAGACCATATTTGTCTCTGAGCTGTTTTTTGTCTAACCCGTGAGCAGTTTTGTCTCTTGACAAGGCGATGAGCATACAAAAAGGAAGCCAAAAAGCCAGGTCCTTCTGTTACTAAAAACCGGCCTGCATGCTTCGAACTTGCGGGCCGGTTGTTCGATAGGGCACAAGTTTTTCTCCGGGAATGAACTCCTGCTGTTTTCCACTTACAAAATTGGATTAATTGGGTACTATAGTTGCATCAATGATAACTGCCGAGAAGCCCTGCACTCCTGACCTGCGCGTTCTTCTCGGAATGAGAATCAAGTGTGAAGTAACTACCTAACTAATTGGATTTTTGTGGCGCAAAATGATAGTTCAGTTGCACATGTGCTAAAGGCCGGATCTTTGACACATACGTAATATCAATTGCTGGAAAGCATTCTTATTGAAAATGAAAAGCCTCAGGCCAAAACTGTTACAAATCCTTTGGGTGTCCGTATTCTCGTTCCATAGCTTCTGAAGAAATGACCCACTGTTTGCCGTATTTGCAGGCATCTATGCCCTTGATGAGCTTGCCGTAGGAGATCGCTTTACGAAGCGTGCTTTCGTTCAGACCCCAAAGCTGTGTGGCGTCGGTAAAAGCCATGAGTCCATCAAAAGGTGTTTTGATTGTTTCACCGTTTTCGAACAGTTCATTGCAGGATAAATCAAGATCATCGTTCCAAATGATTCCGTAACCACCTACATCAACCTTCACGTCATTAAACAAATCGGGTGTATTCTCAAGCGCTTTGAATGGTGCCCATTTAGAAAGCAATGGTTTTACGTCGTAAATCTTAGTCACACCCTCTGCAAATTGTATACTTAGACGGTAATCTGGCAGAGCGTTTACCGCTTTTACCTTATGAAACATTTTGGTTGCCCCTTTATTCAAGCGGAGAGAGAGTTTTAAACTCCTGAGTTTCCCACATTAGAAGAAGGTCTTCTTTATTGATACTTACCCACTCTTTTACCATTGATAATGCTTTAGGTGGTAGATGGCCTTCCATAACTTCACCCGTCTGAATATCAATAGCTGCCATATCTTCATCATAAAGTGCATGGATATGCGGCGGGTTATGTTCTGCTTGCTGAAAATACATTCGAATTATAATTCCGTAAAACCTGGATAATACTGGCATGGATAAAACCTCCTAAAGATTTGTTTCGATTCATTGATACAGTTATGAATACCTATGTCATATAGTGGATCAAATACTGAAGTCACATTATATCACGGATACGTGATATCGTAAATACATCAGGAAATGTGACAGTTGATTTCGCCATCCAGCTAATCTTCTGTCTTGCGAGTTCTTCTCGGCAGGTTGGTATTCTGCAGAGATAATCTTACGAGTTCGGAACATATAGGGTACGCCTAACCCATAAGACAAGGGTTGATAGGGGATTTGTGCCACCAAGCTGTCTAGGGTGCGTATTTGTTGTGATATTATTGTCAAAAAAGAATGATGAGAAGCATTTCAGATGACATTTTCGCTATATTAGTAAGACTCTAGGCTGGTGTTGAGCAGCAGTTTTGTGCTTGAGATATATCTGATCACAGAACATTTGTCTCATAAAGCGAGCTTTATGCCCGCCGAGCGGCCGAGTGAGCAGGTTACATGTTGAGCCTTATGAAACCAGAGGCACTGACGTCTCTGGTTTTTTTATATCCAACCAAAACGTTGTGTGAGTGTGCAAAGAGAAAGGCTGTTTATGGCTATCAACAAACCAAAAGGTACAGAAGACCTCTTAGGCGAAGATGCGCTTACCTGGGTCTATGTACGCGATGTAGCCGAGTCCGTGTTTACCTCATACGGTTTTAAATACCTCGAAGTTCCTATGTTTGAGCAGGTGGACGTGTTTGTGCATGGCCTGGGCACCGCAACAGACGTTGTGCGCAAAGAGATGTTCAGCGTCTATTCGCCCGACGGTTATGCCAAGATCAGCGAAGGCAGAGCAGACGAGCTCAAGCCTGATCAGCGTCTCGCGTTGCGACCGGAAGCCACTGCCGGCACCGTGCGTGCCGTTGTGGAGCACAATCTTCTGGAACAGGGCGGTGCTCCGGTGCGCTTGTGGTATGCCGGTTCAATGTTCAGAGCCGAGCGCCCGCAAAAAGGCAGGCTCCGCGAGTTCAGGCAAATTGGCGCCGAGTGCTTTGGAACCGCTGACCCGGCAGCTGACGCCGAGGTTATTATCATGTTCATGAGGTTTATTGAGCAGCTCCAACTGCCGCGCGAATCAGTGCGCTTGCTTATAAACTCCATGGGTGATGACCAGTGCAGGCCGGCATACCGTGAGTCTGTTGCCGCATATATGCGTGAACACAAAGACGAACTCTGCGAGGAGTGCCAAAGGCGCATCGAGACAAACCCGCTGCGTGCGTTCGACTGCAAAAACGAGGCTTGTCATAAGATTATGGAAGATGCTCCGCGCATTACTGATGCTTTGTGTGATGACTGCAAAGCCCACTATGAGCAGGTTAAGCACTATCTGGATTCCCAGGGTATTCGCTATGAAGAGGATCCCCGCCTGGTGCGCGGTCTTGATTACTATACCCGTACGGTCTTTGAAGTCCAGGTTACCGACGGTCTCGGTGCACAGAATGCAATTGGCGGCGGCGGCCGCTATGACAAACTTGTCGAGACAATCGGCGGCAAACCAACGCCGGCTCTTGGTTTTGCATCAGGATTCGAGCGGATTGCGCTTGCCCTTGAGGCCGCAAACGCGCCGCTTCCCGTTCCCGCAAAGCCTGATGTCTATGTTGCCGTTGCCGGCAGCGAGGTCTCGGCCGCGTCCTTTGATTTGGTCCAAAAGCTTCGCGATAACGGCTTTATTGTAGAGTGCGACCGTCAAAACCGTTCGCTTAAGAGCCAGTTCAAGCTCGCAGATAAGTGCGAGGCCACAACCGTGCTCGTTCTTGGTCCTGACGAGCTCGCCCAGGGAGTTGTAACCCTGCGCGATATGCTTACCCATGACCAAAAGACTATAGCGTTCGCAGACGTAATCCAGGAGCTTGAGCATGTGCTGGGCTATGATGAAGATCATGACCACGAGTGCTGCTGTGAAGATGATGACCACGAGTGCTGCTGCGACCACAACGAGGCATAATTACAACCAAAATTGTGGACAGGCAGTGCATCTTTGCGGCGGGGAATTGAGCAATACTCAGTATGGGTACATTAGAAAATCTATTATAACCATCGCAACATGAAGCTTAAAGACCGTATGGTTTTACAGAGAGGTTTCGGACAAGAAGAGAGAGTCGTCCATGTTTCAGCAATTTACAGATGGCGCACGCAAAGTGATGATGCTTGCTCAGGAAGAAGCGCGTAAGCTTGGGCAGCTGTATGTAGGAACAGAACATATACTTTTAGGATTGATAAGAGAAGAAGACGGTCTTGCGGCAAAGGCTTTGGCAAAACTCGAAGTCTCCTATGATGAGCTCGTAGAGCAGGTAAAACACGTGGCCGAGAAGCCCGATGAACCCACTCCAGCGGGGCATATTCCCTTTACGCCGCGTGCAAAGCGCGTGCTTGAGGATGCTCTGCTTGAGAAGATGGCCATGGGCCAGTCTTACATTGCCACCGAGCATCTGCTTTTGGGAATTCTCCGCGAGGGCAACGGCGTTGCGCTCGAGGCCCTGAGCCGCATGGGTGTCTCGGCAGATGCCATTCGCAGCACGGTTACCGAGCTTGCTCCCAAGCGTACCCAGCAAGCTCCCACGGGAATTCCCATGATTGGCGTGGGCCCCAACGGCCAGCCCATCAACATTGCCCAAGAGGCGCACGGCGGTTCTGCCCTGCGTGCATACGGCCGCGACATTACCCAGCTTGCAACTGACGGCAAGCTTGACCCCGTAATTGGCCGCGGTGAAGAAACCAACCGCGTCATTGAGATTCTCGCGAGGCGCACCAAGAACAACCCGCTCCTCATTGGAGACCCGGGCGTTGGCAAAACAGCCGTTGTTGAAGGCCTTGCTCAGCGCATTGTCAAGGGTGATGTCCCCTCAATGCTCTCGGGCAAGCACGTGTGGACCATTGACGTGTCTTCTCTCGTAGCAGGTTCTAAATACCGCGGCGAGTTTGAGGAGCGCCTTAAGAACATCATTTCTGAGGTCGCCGAGGATCCCAATATTATTCTCTTTATTGATGAGATGCACACCCTTATTGGCGCCGGCTCTGCCGAGGGTTCTCTCGACGCAGCCGCCATTCTTAAGCCGCCTCTGTCGCGCGGCGAAATCCAGGCAATTGGTGCTACCACCATTGACGAGTACCGCAAGCACATCGAGAAGG
>JAFWFL010000117.1 GCA_017515595.1 Coriobacteriales bacterium | reverse complement strand
TGGTCTGTACGACTTCAGCCGGGCTGGTCTGCCCCTGCGTAACATCAGGTTCCTGCGCGGGTTCAGCATATGCTATACAAACAGACAATGCGCATATGCACACCGTAGAAAGAAGCGTTGTCAATATCTTCTTCATGCAATCCTCCTTACTGTAAGACATTTTTACACCACGCTTTCTGTTATCACGTTTATAAAACGACGTCCTGCAATATATGTTAGAGTTAACTAACATATTATTTAGTAAAACACACCTCCAAACTTTCAGTAAAAAAGACCCTGTTACTTTATGGGGTTTTAACAGGCATCCCAGCCTGTTGCAAATATAGAAAAAGCCTCACGCTATGTCAACAAAAGAACCGCTGATACATAAAGTTATACAATGTTAACATATTTGCCACGCGAAGCATAGTGTCTCAAATTGTGTGTTAGTCGAATCGCCTCAGCGCAATCTTGCCCATCTGCACCATCCTCTAGCACCAGAGACCAAAAGCGCTTAGTATGTTTTTGTCCGTTTCCATTCATCCATGCGTTCCAAAGCTTTTCTTTAAAGCACCGTTGACCTCTTAAAAGACAATTCCGCGCATCATTTTAGTACGCATTAAGACAATTCCGCACAGTATCTATGGAAGTAATTCTGACCATACCAACATTAAATCCATTTAGCCGAAATACCCGAATGCAAGTTATGACGGGCGCTAGCATGATCATTCTTCATACTATTAAAAATACCAGGCCTTTTGCCGAGAAGCCATTCGATTCTCGCCTCTCCTCATGCTAGCACCCGTCAAAACTTGCACCAAGAACACAGAGAAAAACGTCCAAGGTACTTCTAGCAAATATCCAGAGTATTCTTTGTATGGAGACCCCATTGCTCAAACCCTGTCATACATTCGAATTTTTGTAGTCATAAAAATTTTTGAAACATTTTGTTTTCCTCAATCGTATTGTTCGGTAAAGACGTCTTTTGGAGTCAAACTTACTGTGGGGCATGCACACAGATGTTGGCAAAGGAGGGTTTTGTGTTAAGCGACAGCGAGTTTACCGAACTCGTTCAAACATATGGAGACATGGTGTTTAGGGTCGCCCTTGGGTATATGCGTAATCAAGCAGATGCCGAGGATGTTGCGCAATCAGTCTTTTTATCGCTGTACCATACTGATAAAGAATTTGAGAGTAGCTTCCACATCAAGCATTGGCTTGTACGCGCAACCTACAACGAGTGTACCTCGCTGTACCGAGCGTTACGGCGGTCACCTGAGAACATCGATGACTACATAGAAAGCCTTGCCCAACCGCAACAGGAAGAAGCAGGACTCCTGGGCGAAATTCTTAAGCTGCCAAAGAAATATGCAGCTGTGTTGTACCTCTATTACTATGAAGGATATTCGACCGAGGAACTCGCAGGTTTGCTCAAAGTACCCGCAGCAACCGTGCGAACCCGCCTTTCACGTGGGCGCAAAAAGCTCTCTGACATCCTTGAGAAGGGTGACCGGCTATGAAGCAAAACTTGGATTTCTTTGACTATGACAATAAGCTGCGGGACAGCGTAAAAAAGGCATACTCATGTGCCAAAGCACCCGCAGGCATGAAAGAGAGGATCATTGATATGGCACGCAAAGAAGAAGGGAAGCACAGGCAGAGTTCCTGCACACACCGCATACCCATGCGTGCGGTATTAGTTACCGCATTGGTTGCGGGCAGTATTGGCACCGTTGCTTTTGCAGCAACACAAAATAACTTCCTTACCTCAGCATTTGGTGACAAGGGCTTGGAAGATATTGAGGTGCATGAGGTGTATTACGAGCGCAAAGATACAACGCTCACCGCACCGGGAGTCCAGTGGGCGCCCGTGAGTGAAGATGTTGCCGATGAGCTCGTAGGACAGGAGGTGCAACAAGCAAACTACACAATAACCCATGGCGACTATACCATGACCGTCGAAGATGTAGTAATGGACGAGAATGGCCTGGGTGTTGCGACCATTACGCTCTCGAACCCCAACGGGTTTGAAGAATTGTGGGATACTGGGGTAGGTACTATTACTTTCAATCCGTCCATAACCGGTGTCAATGTGCTCTCCGTTCAAGGCGCCGGCAGATATCCTGACATAGATACAGTGCACTTGATAAGAAGTTCGCGGCTTGTCTTGGATTACAATCTTTCTACTGAAACTGAACTGCATTTAGTCGAGTATTTTGCACCGTTTTCTCAAGAGGTAGCAAAGGATGCCGTTGCTTGGCGTTTAGCAGGTACTGTTATTACTGATGGTGACCTCTTAAATGCCGAGCGTTGGGAAGAATCTACTGACCCGTTCATCCCTCAGTCATATGTCCAGTCAGTACAATTGTCCACCGAGGATCGCAGCGTGAGTGTTTCTCCGCTTGGCATTAGGTTCTATGGTCCCATGGAATCTACAATCTATCCTTCAGGTTTACCAACATATGATATTTCAACTGTTGAACGTGCGACCGCACACTATGTTGATGGCAACGAACAAACGGTGGAAGCGCCGTTTGGAGCCTGGGGTATTTACTTCGATGCCCCAACTGCTGCAGTTGAATATATAACCACATATTTTAATGATGGAACCGAGTTGATTACGTATGGACCGGGAAGTGATTTGTATGAGCCTCCAATTATTTGGAACGTCGATAAAGTCATAATTGACTTTGCCGACGGTTCGCAATATATCGTTATGGATGAGTATATCCACAACTATATATTCAGCGCCTCTGCAGAAGATGATGACGGAGTCATATTCAGCTTCAACCGTCTTATCGATCCCGAGCAAATAGTGTCCATAACCGTAAACGGCCCGCAAGGCGAAGGCGACCTGGTCTACACGAGGTAACCACGCTTCTAAAGATTGATTGAGGGAGGCATACACGTCGCTATAAGTGCACAATCTTGACGGATTAAATCTGAGCTAATATTCAGCAAAACAAAAGTCCTTCTCGGCATTCAAGTATTAGATGCCGAGAAGGACTTGTAAAACTCCATCCCCTTGATTTATTATCACTTTTGAGTCCAACATCATGAGATTAATCCCAAATGATTGGTTCTAGACGGAATCCTTCAAGTGCTTTGATTGCATTTATGGGGGTAGATGCTTCTTGAGCTACCAAGCCTGTCATGTACAGCGGAAGATACTTTACCGGTTTACCCATGCGGTCTTTTACCGACACATTGCTGTCACAAAGTACTACGGCTTCTTCAATATCATATTCTTTTGTCCCCAGCAGATTATTGAGAGCTGTATGCAGTTTGTAATCTTTGCCTGACTTGACCTCAATGGGCAGGACTTTCCTTTGTGTCACTAATACAGAATATTTATTAACGCATATTGTCATTAATAACATATACACTGCTAATACCGGATGTTTAATAGTTTTCCTGAACTGCCTGCTCCAATAAAGAAGCCCATATCTTCGTATGCAAGTTATGACGAGTGCTAGCATGATCATTCTTTAAAATATTTATAATACCTGGCCTTTTGCCGAGAAACCATCCGATTCCCGCTTTCCCTCATGCTAGCACCCGTCATAACTTGCATTAGATACCGAGAAGGACTTTGAGCCGGGCACAATCTGGGATAGCCAAACATAGAGAATGCTTGTTATTATTGGCTTAGGCTTATTATTATTGGCTTAGATAACTGCGTTCTTTGCCAATAAGACAAGATCATCTCTACTGCTTATACCGAGCTTTTTGTAGATGTGGCATACGTGTGCGCGCAAAGTACTGTATGCAATAAAGCGTTCTTGTGCGATTTCTTTTTGCGTCTTACCTTCCAAAAGGGCACGCATGATTTCAACTTCAGAAGGAGTGAGATGATGTGTGTATGCAAAAGCGAGGAGATAGGGCGGCATATCACAGTATTGAGTCAAGGTATTCAACGCTTCTTCACCATATTGTGATAATTGAACCGCAAGATTGGTATATGAACTCTTGAGATGGTTCTCTTTTAAGACAAACAGAAGCGCGATATACAATAACAACACTAAGAAGCAGCATATGGCTATAGGCGCACATAATATGCTCGTTGAGATATAGGATGCAAAATATAATCCTATTCCTGCGCTTACAGCATGGGTCAAAAGTATGATTGCGCAGGTTGGGACGGCAGAAGACTGGCATCTAAAGGCATCTCCACAGCACAGAATGAGGGCTAACGTTAAGCATCCATTCATTCCCGCCGTTAAGAAGATGCCCGAAACCTGCCCGGGAGCATTAAATATATAAACAGCCAGAATCCCCAAAGCCAGGCATGCAATCGAATACTTATAGTACGTATGGAGACCCCAATGCTTAAACCCTGTCATAGCAGCTAAAACCAAAGGCACGGACGCAAGAATTTGGCCATATAATAAAGAACCGACGTCTAACGTGTTCGCTGCCAGCCCAGAAGACGTAAAACCAAAAACAAAGGCAAAAAGGGCAGTTCCTATGACTATTCTCTTAAAAAACTTGCTGTATGAGGGAGGCTGGCAAATGGTATTGCCTGAAGTCTTGGTCATGGTTATATGGCACAAGGTAAGGCAAAGAGCACAAGCTATGGGGAATATAAGAAAAACATACCGTGTTATAAAGTGCGTTTGCGCAGAATTCATTGCAGCAATTAACAATGCATTAAAAAAGAGCGAACCCGCCAAAGCGATAACCATTTTAAAAGGTGGCAGCATTCCAAATAGTTCCAACCAAAACACAAAGAGAACCGCGGAATTCACATAGATTGATATCAGACATAAAGGGCCAGCCCAAGATGGATGCGGACCAGATGAATAAAACAAAACGCTCACGGTTAAAAGGACTGCTGCCAAAAGGGCAAGAAATCCGTACTTTAATAATGATTCTCTCTTATGTACAACAACTATTACACCAATTAACGCGATTATCCTTATAAGAATTCCTTGGCTGCTTGTAGCGGTACCTAAAATGAAATCAAGGCTATACAGCGGATTTGTTGTTGTCATATAAAATATTCCACGTTGGATAAAAGCTGACCCATAAAAAATGAACGGAAGTAACCCAAGGCTGCTAAAACTAATGTTGATGTGACAAAGCTTGTTCCAATACACCACAAAATTCTGCATAAACAAGCCACCTCACTCATACAAAAATACATGCTTATTCTGAAACACTAATAAATAAGCACTATAGAAACTCAAATCAGCACTGTGCATTATTGCAAAAACACATTGGGTTATTACAATAAAAAAGGCTCGTGCAGAAAACGTACAATCGGAGTTCATATTATCAATAAACTTGTATGATAGGAGTTGGCATAAGATGAGCATTACAACGTCAATAGTCAAAGAAACAAAGCTGAAACTAGTTGCACCATTAATGCTCTTTATACTCATAACCCTATCATTTGCCGGATGTACCTATATCCCTTCTGATCTTTCTGAAGGTACCAGTAAGAATACGACGAACACACCAACAGATATCACAGAGATCATGGAGCTTTTTAATCAACGTCCTTCTGACACCATTCCGGATGCAGATATCCTGATTCAGGCAGGAGAAAAGCAAACGATTCGATATTACGGTGGCTATCTTGAAGGAACTCTTGAGGTTACGCTTATTGATTCCGGCATATATAACACAATTGATGATATACCTATTACATATGATTTGGGACTAGTATTTAAAGAGACCCCATCAGCGTTTTTTCAAGAAAGAGGAAGCAGGCTTGCTGTTTATACTCTTGAAATACATAATATAGATGCCTCAGGGTTTACGGATTATAGTGGTAACTATGAGATCATTCCGGTAAATATCTTCGAATTAAAGGAAGATATATTCCGTACAGAACTTGCTTCTTTTTCTGATCCCATAGTTTGGGATGTAAATTCAAAGTATGCGGGCTATTTTGCACTGGATCCCGGCGAAACAAAATTGATTACTATAGCGCGGTGGTTTACTTGGGTTCATGTTAATGAGCCTCCTGAGCATGTAGTATTAACCAGTGGCTTTAATGGTGAGGATCAATTTGACTTAACACCAAACGGCTGGGAGAGCAGTAATCATGAAGACTATACTGACCTCATACAAGCGGGGCAGAAACAAGACATATATTCAGACGTTTTTGGATATACCGGCACAATCGAAGTAACACTGCTCGACTCAGCTATCTTTAACTCAATTGAAGAAGCAGAAGAACAATATGATCTGGGTACGATTCTCGAAAAGAATCCGCCTGAGTTATACAGGGACAGCCATGCAAAGCTTGCGGTATTTACTCTTGAGATACACAACATTGATGCGTCTACGATTCGCACTACGCAATCCCAATCTCCGGCATTTACCACACGTATCTTTCGAATAAAAAGAGACCTTAGTACAGGTCTGTCAGTTGCCTCTATTTCTGATCTTGCAGAGAATATATATGGTGGTTCAGGTGTGTATTTCTCAGTTGAGCCAGGCGAAACCAAGCAGATAACCATATCCTGTTGGTTTGCAGAAAGCGTTCTTAATCAAGCATCAGATCATGTTGTGCTTATTGTTGGCGAAGATGGTAACTATCAATTTGACTTAACACCAAATGGCTGGAATTTATAACTATGATATGGGGGTGACTGCTTGTATGAAAGTCTCTGTTTTTGCTTATGACCATAGAATAAGAGCGATTGTTCTCATATCAGCATTATTGCTGACTATAAGCATGTTATTAGCCGGATGTAATAACAATGATGCATCTGATGCAGCAAGCAGCCAACAGAACTACGCTGGTGCAGATGATACCGACTTTGTACACACCGGTGAAGCACAACAAATTACAAACGGTCTTGGTTTTAGGGGGACGCTAGAAATCGCCTTGGTTGATTCAGGTGTATTCTCCGGTATTGAAGAAGCACAAAAGACCTTTGAATTGGGAAGTATAAGAGCGCATGAAGCATCATATTTGGCTTCGAAAGGCTATAATAATGCATTTGTAGTATTCACTTTGGAAATACATAATATTGACGCTGAAGGATATAGAGATTATGCCGGTAACCCATATGTCTTTAATGCGACAAGCTTCGATATCAATAAGTGCAAAACAAAGTTTACCTCTTTGTCTGATCCTGTAGAAGTTTATTCCGATGGTAGTTTTTATGGGTATTTCTCGGTAGCTCCCGGAGAAACCAAACGTATTACCTTTGGCTATTGGTGCGGTGATCTGCCTAAACCATTAACTATAGAGATTGGTCACAAACTCTTTGAGTTAGATTATAAGTAAGAGCTATAACTCCTAGAAATCATGTTATGAATTCTCAATCACTTGTTCCGAAATAAGATAGTTTTATTAGCCCTATATACAAGAAGGCGGTCAATGAAAGCTTTACTTTTGGCTGATTTTAAGCGGGCATGGTGCTCAAGGCTTACGCGCATATCTTTTGTGATTGCGCTTGGGCTGGGCATTGCCGCAGCGTGTATTCAGATAAGTGCATATCTGAATACTATTGATTATGTTGTTTCGCATCTTGATATGAAGGTTGCGATGCCATACTCTAATTCAGCGTATGGTAATTGGATTGTCATACGAATGCTGCAGGCGATTCCAAACCTTTTCTTCTTTATTGCACCTTTTTTGATTGGATTGGCAAACTCTGCATCGCTGCGCACTGAGATAGATAACGGCTATGCCCAGCAGATACTTACAAGGACTTCAAGGCCTCAGTATTATCTGTCAAAGTTTTTGGTTACCTTTATACTGGGCGGACTTATTGTAGCGCTGCCGCTCGCTGTTAACTTTATTATGTGTGCAAACTTTATACCGGCATACCAGCCTGAGCCACAGGATATCACAGCGCTTGGCATGAATGACTCAGTCATTTTGTCTGAAATGTTTTTTAGATACCCTTTGGCGTATGTTGTTGTAAAGACCCTGCTTGACTTTGTACTGGCAGGTTTTTGGGCAGTAGCGCTTTTAGGGCTATCGTTACTTATTAAGAATCGCGTTACGCTTTTATGCGCAAGCTACATTGCTCTGGTAGCAATCAAGCTCTTTTCTGAGCGTACCTATGTGTTGTTTAAGATAAACGGGCCCTGTCTTACCTTAATGGATCTCTTAAGAAAACACGGAGATGTGAATAACCCTTCATGGGAGGTTATCATCATCAATATTGTGATCTGCGCGATCTTGTCTTTACTTATACCGTACCTTATGAGGAAGCGTGATGTCTTATGAGAAGCTTTCTTATGATTTTGAGAAGCGATATTAAACACGGTCTCAAAAGGGTTGTCTTGCGTCATGTCCTCGTCTTTGCAGTAGCACTTTTTGCAGGGTATCTGACATATGCCGCTGTATTTACTACGGCAGGGTATATAGCGATAGATTATAAATCTACTATGGGAGATATGGTGTTGTGTCTCTTTGGCGGCATACCGGTGTATAGCCCGTCTTCAGGCAAAGAGTTTGAGTTTCCTATGGTCTGGATAGCAATCTTTGTTGCTGCGGCTTATGTAACGCTCGATTATCCCTTGCATGATCTTCAAGGCGTAGGGGCCACAAGCATTGTCATCTCGGGCAGCAGATGGAGCTGGTGGCTGTCTAAGTGCAGCTGGGTCATTATAAACGCATGCATCATCTGTGTGCTCTGGGCAATAACGATTCTTATCTTTACCCTTATAAGCGGCAGTTCTTTTGATCTTACACCCACTTCAGAAGGAGTTATGCTATCTGGCCTTAGAAGTATAGATAACCAGCCCCATCCGTTATCACTTGGAATGTATGTTTTATCTCTTTTACCGCTTCTTATAAGCATATTGCTTATTCAGCTCTTTGTGTCCCTTATGGCAGGCCCTTATGTAGCACTTGCAGCTACACTTGCAATTCTTTTCTTATCGACCTTTTATATGAGTCCCTATCTTTTGGGAGAGTATTTGCTGGCCGGGCGCAATGCTGCAATTCTTACAAACGGAGTTGATTCAGGCATAGGCATCCTCTTTGCTTTGGGAGTCTCAACCATTTCAATACTTATTGGCGGCATGATCTTTACGCATAAAGATATTCTTGCAGGGAAGGCGAATGGCAATGATTAAGATAGATAACCTTACCAAAAGCATACGGGGAACAGAAATACTCAAAGACATTACCATTAGTATGGATAAAGGTAGAATAACAGGACTTGTAGGACCCAATGGGTCAGGCAAAACTATGCTTATGCGCGCAATTGTGGGGCTTATGAGACCATCGAAGGGTAGCATTACCCTTCACGGCTGGAACCCCTATGGCCCATCCAAACAAGAAGCTGCCCGTCCGAGCATTGGCATGCTTTTGGAGGGTCCGGCCTTTGTGGATGGACTCAGCGGGCTTGAGAATCTAAAAATGCTTGCCTCCATTAGGGGGACCGCCCAAGAAGATGATCTTATAGGTGCCCTTTCTTCAATTGGTCTTGATCCCAAAGATAAGCGTAAATACCGCTCATACTCTTTAGGTATGAAGCAGCGCTTGGGTTTAGCATGTGCTGTTATGGAACATCCTGATATCTTAGTTGTAGATGAACCTACAAACGCTCTTGATGTAACAGGCGTAAGACTTGCTGTCGATATCATTAAACAGGAAGCGCTAAGAGGAGCTACTGTTGTTGTTGCATGCCATGATGCATCTATTATGTCTGAACTTGCGCACGAGGTATGGCACCTGGCAGAAGGACACTTGGAAGGACATGATGTTTTGGATAGAGAAGGCGGCGAGCAATAATGGCTATGCTTACAAGACGCAAGTTCATCGCTTTGGGTGTGGCTTTGGCATGTGCAGCTGACGGAGCCCGCATATGGTCTGTGAATAAAAACGCTCCCATTCAGATTCCTGTGGTTCATCACGCAATAGGTGAAGAAGTAAATATCGATGGCACGTTTATTGCTACAAACAACGAACTTACCCAGGGTTATTATGTTACGATTAAAGATGCAAAGCTTTCTTCCTATAATGAATTCATTCGTAACTATGCAAATGATGGCTCAGAGCCTATTGAGGGTCTTGATTACCCGGCGTTTGTTGATCTTACCTGGCTTTTAAGAAGTGAACGTTCCAAGGATGATCCTCAGACCGGAGGCATTAATATGCTTTATATAAGCCTGGTTCCCGAAAGGCGAAATACTTATTATTATGCCTTAAGAAAACTCATCTTAAAATCGCAAGAGAAGCTGAGAAGAATCGGATCAGACGCTGTGTCCTTTGGCATACTCCCGGGTACCGAATATGAATTACACATTCCATATGGCCATCTCACCGGAACTCAAATATACATGGGCAAGCGTATTGAGAATGCCTATCTCTGCCATATGGAAGACACTAAATTTGAACTCTACCTCTCAAACTGGCCCGTCAGACACATTGTAGACATTACCTGTGCCTAATGTCATTCGTACAAAAGATGGTATATATCAAAAAAGAGGTCATGCCTCTGCTCTTTAACAAGTTTTTCCAAGAAAAGTCCTTCTCGGCAACCAAGGCTTTAGCGCCGGGAAGGACTTTAAAGTGTGTATACATGATATAGCGGTAGCGAATTAATCCTATGTTATCTTTATCTGTAACTTCGATCTCTTTCAAGAAAATACGCGTATCTACTGGTTTGAGAATACTTGTCTGGAAAACCAAGACTTGACACTAAGGGATGGTACGCATACTATCTTTTTAGCGGCATCTGCTCCGCGGCTTGGTAATGACATAAAGCTTGATGGTTTTCTGGATTATCTTTATACCAACAAGCCCTCAGATGACTTTACCAAACGCTTAGAAGTTGCCGTTATAGAGGCACATCATAACCAGCGTTGGAAGAAGGAATACATGTTCCTTGAAGATATTAAACGAGAACAGTACGAACTAGGTAAAGAAGAAGGCATTAGCATTGGTAAAGAAGAAGGCCTTGATGGTGGGTTTAGACTCATCAATCAGCTTCTCTCCCTTGGCCGCAATGATGACATAGCTCGTGTAACCACAGATAAAGCCTATCGAGACGCTCTCCTTAAAGAATTCAATCTTACATCCAATGCATAGTGCACAATCTTGACAGATTTAATCTGAGCGAATTTTTGCAAAACAAAAGTCCTTCTCGGCAACCAAGGCTTTGGTGCCGAGAAGGACTTGCAAAACTCCATCCCCATGACTTATTATCACTTTTGACCCCAACATCATGAGGTTAATCCCAAGTGATTGGTTCTAAACAGAATCCTTTAAGTTGTTTTGATTGCATTTATGGGGTAGATGCTTCTTGAGCTACCAAGCCTGTCATATACAGCGGAAGATACCTGACCGGTTTACTCCAATAAAGAAGCCCATACCTCTGAGTGTAAGTTTTGACGGGTGCTAGCATGATCATTCTTCATACTATTAAAAGTACCTGGCCTTTTGCCGAGAAACCATGCGATTCTCGCTTCTCCTCATGCTAGCACCCGTCAAATAATTTCGACTTCAGAGTAAGATGCGAACTTCTCGGCAAAATAAATATGTACAGATGGATAATGTGTTTGACAAAGGGCATACAAGGATTGATATTGTGCTAGTATATGCTTTGTATTGGATGGATAATGTGCAAGTGCGAGGTAAACGCATATGCTTGAGCGCAAGGGCTTAAAGCAATCGAAGCATTTATCTGGTACCGGCGGAGCTTAACAATCCCAACAAACGTTTTGTATTAAAGGGCTCAACCAGCATGCGAGATTCAGAAGCTATGAGGACGCGTTTCTTTGGCTCTCCCATGCTGATGTTGTCTTACCTGTTTATAATGAAAATGAACCTATATGCCCATTGCTGCTTTCAAAAGAAAGAAACCTTTTTAAACTGTTTTATTGCGATGTGGGTATCCTTACCGGTTCATTTTCTAGAAAGGTATCGCTTGCACTTCTGGATGCTACCCATGATGTTAATGTTGGAGCAACCTATGAGAACGCTGTTGCACAAGAACTCCATGCACACGGTTTTGACCTTTACTACTACAACAGTAAAAAATACGGAGAACTAGATTTTGTCGTGGAAAATCGTGACGGTGTTATTAATGTCATCGAAGTAAAGTCAGGCAAATACTATAAGCGCCACCGGGCACTCGATAACGTACTCGCTATTGATAGTTATCGTTTGGCAAGCGGCTATGTTTTAGGACAAACAAATATTGAACGTAACGGTAAGATTCTCTATATGCCCATATATATGATAGGACTTTTTACGAATGATTAATTTGTACTACACAAGTACACAATATGTTATCCATCCCAAAAACTTAGTTATTACCAATAACAGAATATACTTACCTTCATATATGGTATTCTGTCTGTAAGAATCAGAATGGCTGCGCACTCCCATTCTCCTGTATATATTATTAAATGATTGATCATACTGGCACCCGTCAAAACTTGCAAGGGGTGGCTTTGATAGATTGTCCTTTATAAAGATGTGCAATTCTCTGCTTAATGTGGCTCCTGTTTATGAGCTCTCATATTTTTGCTATGCTTACTATGCAAGTTTTTGCGCTAAGGAGGTCACGGTATGCCAAGAATTATCAGTATAGGAGCACAAAGGTATGAGTACCTGCGTACCAATGGCTATTTCTATATTGATAAGACCGGTTTTATTCGCGAGTGGTGGCAAGGCGGGGATGTAGTTACGCTCATTTGCAGACCACGGAGATTTGGCAAAACTTTGAACTTAGATACCGTGCGCTGCTTTTTATCCCATGAATTTGCCAACAGAGGAGAAGAGCTCTTTGGCGGGCTGGATGTATGGAACCATGAATCTATGCGCAGAATCCAAGGCACAATTCCGGTTATTTCAATATCTTTTGCAAATATAAAACAAATAACATTTCAGGCGATGATGTCACGTATAAATGATATCTTACTCAGGGTATATAATACACATAACTATCTTCTTGCTTGGGATGGGCTTTTAGAAGGAGAACGTAAGTTTTGGTATCAAGTTACTAATGATATGCCAATTCAAACTGCATCTCTCTGTCTAAACGCGCTTTCTTCTATGCTCGAGCGTTATCACGGCGTAAAGCCGGTAATCCTCGTTGATGAATATGACACTCCCATGCAGGAAGCATGGATGGGCGGCTTTTGGGATGAAGCCGTTACCTTTATGCGCGACTTTATGAACTCGACCTTCAAAACAAATACATCCCTTGGCAGAGGCCTGATTACCGGAATTACAAGGGTTTCAAAAGAATCGGTCTTCTCCGATCTAAACAATATTGACATTGTGTCTACTCTCAGCCAAAAATATGAAACATCCTTTGGCTTTACAGAAGAAGAAGTTTTTAATGCCCTTGATGAATACAACCTTTCAGACAAAAAACCTTTGGTAAAAGAGTGGTACGACGGTTTTACATTCGGAGATGTACCTGACATCTATAATCCCTGGTCTATCACTAAGTTTTTGGAATACAAGCGCTTTGATCTCTATTGGTCAAATACCAGCAGCAACGGACTTGTATCTTCTTTGTTCCAACAAGGAGATAAATATTTAAAGTCAGACCTCAAAACACTTATTGAAGGTAAAACTATTTCCAAAGTCATAGACGAGCAGATTATATTCAGTGAGCTCCGGCATAAGAACAGTGCTGTCTGGCCGTTGCTTCTTGCGGCGGGATATCTAAAAACTGTTGATCCTATACCGGAATATTATTACGAACCGCGGGAATTGGCTATTACAAATCATGAGGTTGCACTCATGTTTAATACTATGATAACCAGATGGTTCGACGATTCAGAATCAAGCTACAGCGACTTTACCAAGTCACTTTTAGCCGGAGACGTCAAAACAGCCTCCAAATACCTGAATGATGTAACACGCGCATGCATCTCAAGCTTTGACTCAGGTAAGCATCCAAGCGAAATCTCACAGCCGGAGCGCTTCTACCACGGGTTGGTCTTAGGTCTTTTGGTAGAACTCAGAGGACGCTACACCATAGAATCCAACCGGGAAAGCGGCTACGGCAGGTATGATGTTGCATTAATACCCCTCAACAATACAAACCCCGCCCTTATCATTGAATTCAAAGTTTTTGACCCGGATGACGAGAAGACCCTCGAAGATACACTCATTAAAGCGCACGAACAAATTGCAGCACAAGCATATGCCACCAACCTGACTGAGCGCGGGATACCGCAAGAGAACATCAGAGAATACGGCATTGTTTTCCAAGGCAAAAAAGCGCTGATTGGATAGCTTATAAATGTGTACGGGGGTCAGGTTATTGTACACGAAAAAGTGTACAATAACCTGACCTCCGTACACAGACCCCCGTACACGCAAAAATCATCGATCGCATAACAGGATACCTACAAGAAAAATAAACTTTACCAATAGTTTCGAGTTGCCGTGAAACATATAATAAAGAGGTTTTAGAGGCAACTACTAAAGTGGTTGAGGGCTATGGCACGAAGAAGCGAATACAACGCCATAAAAAGGCAAAATAGCAAGTTATACAAAGGGCTATTGTGCGCGTGGCCGGCCATAATGATGCTGCTGCCCTATGTTATGACATTTAGCGGGCCAAATTATACAGTGGCATTTTCGCAGGCGTATGGTTATGTAGCCCTCGGTCTATTATTGGGTCTATGGGTTGCAACGCTGACTGTTGTTGAAGATTCGCCATTCCTTCACCGCATAGCATATTCAGTATTATATCCAGCCGGACTCAGTATTACCGTATTGCTTGGATTGCTTGAGCTGTTTGTTCTACTAGAACTATTCATAAAACACGGCTTAGATCCAGCGGGCCAAAATGCGCTTATTCTTGATGGGTTTCTTGAAACCGGACGAAATATTCATATCACATTTCAAAGTATTGAGCACGTAATTGCTTTTATTTGTGCTGCTATGTGCGGTTTTTGTTTAAGGTCGTGTTTATACAACAATATATTACCGGGTGACCAACAGGAGCAGACAACAGGCTTTTGTGACGGAGCTGCCCTACCAGCTTCCAAAAACCAACATATCTATAATCTTATACTTATTGTATTGGCTCTAAGCACGTTTGTTTTAGGAGCTACCCGGGGGTTAGCATGGTCGTTAAGCTTCCCGCATTCAGGTTTTCCATATGTAAACCCGCATGCATATCCAGCCCCATATCAACAGCCGGAGTGGGTGGGAATGTCGCCATTGGTACTCTTACCGGTATTTATTATGACAGTGCTCATTATCGAATCGTGCCGGTTATTCCGCTTTATGAATGTGCCCTCTTTTGATAAACACGCACTATCAACCTCCCCTCTGGGATTAGTAGTTATACCTTTTTGTGCGGGAGAGCTCTTTTTTAGGTTCGCAACACGCATTGTTCCCCGGATTTTTTCTGCAGACAAACTCATGGTATACACTGCATTCATACTGCATCATGCTGCGCTTGCCACCTTTATTGTTATGTGCGCTTGCGTAGCCCAATATGTTTACCGTGCAAAGGTATTAACATCTCGCACATCCCAAGGTTTAGAGCAGCCAGACTTATTTAACCATGATACTAAAATCAGTAAACCAATTACACTTGAGATGCTCAACAATGCTCTACCACAAAACATTATCAATGAACTCAAAGAATATGGTCTATCACAGAATGAAATAGATTCGGTTAAAGCAGAAGCTGCCGGCCTTACCTCACAAGAGCTGGCTGAACTAAAAGGCATAAAAGCGAGTACTGCACGTGAGTATGCATCACGCGCCAAAAGAAAACTCAACATGAGTTTAAGCGAAGCAATAACGCTCTTTAAGAGGGATAAGCATATAGAAATACACCCAGATGATACTGCGAATATCACCAATGCCCAGGAAACACAAGTTGTTAATAAGCAGACATTCCATATAAATACCCTTTTATGGTTTATTGCATTTGTCCTGTTAGCAACACTCGGGTGTACGTTGCTGCTTCCCTTTGGCGACGTTGCCGGTAACAAAGTTTTTGTATGGACACATATATACGGTACCGCCGGAGGATTGCTTGCATTGCATGGTATGGCCTGGTACAAATCACGCATAATCACTATCTCAGACAAATACTATCTCCAATACAGCGTTGCCTTTCTCGTTTTACTCTTAATGAGTGCGCTCTGCCTTATTTGGGTGAGGATTCACTCATATGAATACCTTCCGGCAATCGGAGGAGGACTACACAAAGCTTCTGTTATTATTGCAACTTCATTTTTTGTTGTCTCTTTAGGCGGGCTTTTGGCGATTCTGTTTAACCAACGCAACGTGAAAAACGGAGCATTCCAAGATAAAGCGATGTTATATTGCAGTTTAGGCAGCGTACTCTTTATTAGTATAAACTGTATAATCATGAGCATATTGCCAACCGGATTGAGCAAAACAATTATTGTAGTAGTGCTTACTATCATTACGGTAATTACTATAGGCTTTGCCATTGTTCTTATTCCAAAAGATCAAAGACCGCTCCATTTTATAAACCGCGGTTCCATGCTGTTTGAGGGAAACGTTGCAACACTGTTAGCAGCCACATTTGTGTGCTTACTTGTTTCTTATGCCTATGAAGAGCTTTGGCGCAGTCAAAGCCAAATCTCACTTGTTAACTCTTGTCTGCCTGCTATTGGGCTCATTTGCTGTTTGCCAATGTATTACATCTTTCATGTATACCAGCAGAAGCTTTATGCCGGCGTAAGTATCGCTGCATGCCTTTTATCCTCGGTTGTTATAGGCATACTGGGGCAGAGCATCGCTTGGGTCATGATATATTGTTTTGTTTTATTGATTATACAACTGGCAGTGATATTCATTGCTGATGGGAGCAGTAACGCTTTATCCGAGAAGTTAAACATTTACTTATTGAATAGCAAGCCTCCTGCTCATAATAATGATCAGAACACAGATACCTGCTCGCTTCCGGTTACCTGGCATAACCCATACTTAGTTTGTGCCGGCGCGCTTTTGGGCTCAATGCTTATAGTTAATGCTTGCGTAACCCTTGCGACAACATCTGCGGGACGCATCATGATTGGCAGCACAGACAGGGCCGCTCTTCTCAATGTAATCATTATGCTGTTGATTACCCTTGTATTCGCAGTTTTTATTGTATCTGTTATTGCATATGAACATAAAAAAGGGCTGTTGATATCTTCATTCGAAAGTACATCGTTTACCGAGCGCGCTGAAGGGTATCTCAAATTCTGCGGGCTAAATGACCGGCAAGTACAAATCGCACTTTTGACAGCCAAGGGTATGAATGTCAAACAAATCGCAGCAGAAATTGGTTATTCAAGTTCGACCATCGCAAGCGAAAGAACGCTTATCTACAGTTGTTTGAATGTTGTCTCGTCCAAACAACTATTGTCATTGCTGCTCAAGTCAGTGAGAGGTTAGCAGAAGTTATGGCAATACATGAAACGATGCCCTTCGCTTGGGGCTTAGAAAAACAAGAAACGCTCTTACTAGGGATAGCAATTGCTGGGGTACTTGTTGTGCTAATTGCCAATGCTGTTTACGCAACCATGCACCGAACAGATATAGGGCTAGATTCTATACAGGTAGAAAGCATGCCTTATGGTTATAATCAAAATCCCGCTTTTGGCAGTGAAGCTGCCGATGCACCATTAGGCATGACTGAGGAATTTAGATGGACTGGCGATTTAGATATTAATGTGCTTCATGCTGCAAAATACTCCACCCTTGAAGAGGCTTTAGAAGCAGAGGCACTCGAGCAGACATTTATCTACAATGATCTTGCAGCACATAATTATGGACAGCAGCTTATGGAGTTAGACATAGAAGTTACCAATGTTAACGCTAGGTCAAACCGTGGTAATGATAACTTAGAGGGAAAGCTCTTCTCTGTATCCATGTTTAACCTTGTTTGTGAAGAGCATATGCATAATAGTAGGAAAAGCAAAAAAATATACCGTACGCTTGCTACATGTGATGATATGACGCTTGAATATGGCCTTGACTCAGCAAGCGGTTACAAACTTTTTGAACTTGCACCGGGCAATTCTATTGTTATTAAGCTGATATTCCGATTATGCCCATCGCACCAGGATGGAGAGCATATTTTGGCATTGCTAAATGATGGCCAGCTTAGTTTTGATGGCAGTGTGGCAGTAAGCTCCTTATGAGTTTGTGCCGCCAAAGACCCCGATATCACAGTATAATAAGTCATAGGGATTCTCGGCTCATTATTCCAACTCGTTGAACAAATATGTTGCTTTGTCTACAGACAAAGCACGCTTAGATAACTACTATTTAGCCAACAAGGTGCTTAAAAACTATGGTGCATAGTCTTTATGGCTCCGTATAGCAAAATAGTAAAGTTCAACACAAAGGAGAGAACAATGAGTAAAACATTTTTTGCTAACCGTATGTTAAGATCATTAGCTGTTGTGTCGGCAGGTACTTTGCTGTTCTCAGGCCTAGCCTTTGCTGCCTGGAATTCTCCGGAAATGCCGGTTATTAACGATACTACAGAGGATGCTCTTATCAGCACGCAGAATGACCCGTATTTTGATGCTTATATAAAGGACGGCGATTCTTCTGAAGCCGGAGTTTTGAGCGTTACCCGCAATAATGTTACCCGTGTCGATTGGGAGGGCACATTACAGTTCCGTGTTCTCAGGGCTGTATGGTATGATTCTAAAGAAGAGGCAATAGAAAAAGAGAACTTAACGGTTAGCCAAAATTTGTCTGAGGGACCTACTGTTGTTATTGATCTCGAAGTTACCAATGTTGATGCTACACCCTTTGGCAGGGTGAGATACACCAATGAGCCAGCATTTACTGATTCAACGTATCACCTTGTATGTGATCAAGGGGGACATATTGGTAAATATGAAACCGAAACCGTGTCACCGAAGACACCAGAAGAAAGAGAAAAAATTGCCCGTCAATTACTAGGTGATGAAAAATATGAAGAGGTAAAAGCAGGCCTGGAGAAAGGCGGCGTTACTGAACGCGATCCAAGTGGTAGAGAAGTACCTCTTGAACAATTGTATGGTAGTTTATTTGGGATAGATACTTATCAATCAGAGTCTTTGGCAAATGAATCAGATGAAGAATTCTCAAGCAGTATTATAGGCCGCAATTATGTGAGAGCTTATGGGACAAATAAAAATGATGACAACAAGTTTTCTCTCGATCAGGGAGAAACAAGAATACTAAGAATCGCTTTCGATGGCTGTGCAACACACGGAATTGATGGCGAATACTATCTTGAATTTGGCCCTCGAAGTAGTGGGAGTACTTTAGGTGACACAAGTCCTGTCGATAAGATCAAATTACATATTCAGGAAGCCAACCAGGAAGCTTAATGGTTCAAGTGCAAGGAAATTATGCATCATTTTGACCATTTACCTGGCTGTATATTAATTGCAATAAGAATTGTTGTTTTGTCTACAGACAAGATAAGCAAAGCATAGTATTCTAAAAACTGCTTTTGAGCTCAAAGCGGCCATATCTAGAAAGTTCGACTTTAGGAGGTAATAATGGCAATGATACGATCGTTAAAGCAATCGATTGTAGTTGCTTTATCGGGTCTTATTATGCTTGCAATCACAGTTTGTATAAAATGAATCGAGCGGGGAGGCTTGCCCCCCCGCTCGATTCATTTCAAATAAGAATTGCTGTTGTATCTTTGGAGATAGTATGAGGAAAAAAGGACTGAGCAAAAAAGAAAAAATCGCATTGGTAATCATAATCGCAGTAGTCATCTTGTGTGTAATTGGCTATTATGCCTATTCGATTTATATACAATGGGATTATCAACAGCAGCGCCAGAATTCGTTAAACGTTGTTGAGCAGGTAGCTGCTAGCGATTAAAACATTTTTGTTAAGAGTATAGTCCTAAATAATGGGTTGGCATTAGTCAGCAATTATACCGACTAAACTACATCTTGTTGGTCACATGAGCAAGATTAACAGGTAAATTACTGATACTAGTGTGATTGCTGACTAATACCTGTAACACTTGAATACTAAACTTGGATTTAACGATTATTTGACCCTCTACCAAGGAGGTTCGATGGTTTCTCTTATACGTATGGAAATGTATAAAGCATTTCATAATATGTGGTTTATTATTGCGTTGTCTATACTAGTTATTTTAGCTGTTTTAACTGCCATTAATCAAATAATAGACAGAGCAAGTGAACTCTTAGAGGTATTTTCAATATTGGATATAAAGTACATGCCTTATGATGTTGATTCGTGTTTTAGGAATTGGCTGTCGTTAGATGCTTATTCGCTCGCAAGATTTTTTATGCTGGCAGCACCATTTTTATGTGTAGTTGCATATGCATGGTCCTTAGCACAAGAAGAGAAAAGCGGTTACTTATGTACTGCGCTTACCCGTATAGATCGCAAGAATTACTACATAGCAAAATATATTGCAGTGTTTATTAGCGGCGGTTCGCTTATTGCCATACCGCTTATCATAAATTTTGCAATACTCGTATGTTTTTTGCCGATGTATATGCCGCAAATAGTTACTGCGCACTATGCAATAGATATTGAGTCGGTATTCGGACACGTGTTTTATAACCAACCGCTTCTTTATGTCATTGGTAAAACTATCTTTGATTTCTTATTATGCGGACTTTGGGCTGTTTGCATATTAGCACTTTCTACTGTTATGAAAAATCGTGTTACTTTATTGATTATCCCTTATGCTTTTCTGCTGCTTCTTAAACATTTGGGCACAAAGATAATGATTATGCTACGCGCTTCGGGAATTGAGCAGGTTTCAAGCTTTACACTCTTTGATCAACTGCCGAGTATGGGTGATTATTTTCCTGCACTCTGGTGGGTTACCTGCTTATGCATGCTCTTCATGTTTATTTTTTCTATTGTTGTTCCGTGGGCCGCTCGTAAGCGGGATGTATTATGAGTGCCCTTTATATTGCCGGTAGCTGGGCATGGCGGGGAGTCAGAAGTGTATTGCCCCGTTTAGGTATATACTGTTGTGTTGTTGCTCTCATGTGTTTGCTGCTGTTTCTTAATATGAAAAGTTACCCGGCTGAATCTATGCTAGAAACAGGTGGAACACATCTCAGTTTTGGAGATTTCTTGTGTGCTGCATTTGGCGGAGTGCAACCGTTTGACTCTACCATGAACAGTAAATTTAACCTGCCTACCGGTTGGCTCTGCGTCTGTGTTTGTGCCATTTATGTTATGCTAGATTACCCTTTGCGTGATCTCAAAGGTGTTGGCACAAACCTGTTGATTCGAACCGGCAGCCGCAGATTATGGTGGGCGGGAGTTTGTCTTTGGATTTGCGCTTGTAGTGTTTTGCTCTGGCTGTGCACACTTGGTATTTGTGCCCTCTGGACCATTGCAGATGGAGGCAGCTTCAGTTTAGGAATTAGCGAAAGGGTACCGGAATCATTGAGTTTTAAACACCTGTTGCTTACGCTCGAAAACCCGGTGGTTCCTTCCTCCATTTTTATCATTATTCCCTTAGCGCTTATTGCTTTTGGTCTGTTGCAAACAGTATGCGCTATGTATTTAAAACCGCTTTTTAGCTTTGTTGTTGTTTTGGCGGTTTTGTTCTTCTCTGCCTTTTATGATGCGTCGCCTTGGCTTTTAGGCGGATGCTTAATGATTTGCAGATTTGATACTGTTACTGCCGGAGGCATGAGCCCGCTTATAGCTTTAGTTTTTGTTTTGTTCTGTATTTGTACACTTGTTGTGGGTGGATATTACACTTTTAAAAATTACGATATTAAAGGCGATCCCAGCTAATTTTGGCAATAAGAGGAGGCATAAGGGCAATGGTAGTTGTAGAAGACTTGTGCAAAAAATATAGAGGTACCCCGGTGCTTGACCACGTATCTATTACCTGTGAAGCAGGTAAAGTGACAGGCCTTGTTGGGCCCAATGGTAGTGGTAAAACAATGCTCATGCGGGCTATTGCGGGCCTCATTAAACCAACATCAGGGCGCGTACTTATTGATGGCCAGCAAATTGGTAAAGATATATTCTTCCCTAAGAGTTGCGGGTTACTGTTAGAAGGCCCGGCGTTTCTCGAACGTAAAACGGCTTATATGAATCTCAAGCTGCTTTCAATGATTAAACGCAAAGCAACAAGTGAGCAGATTAGGCAATGGATTAGAACCGTTGGCCTTGACCCGGAGAGTAAAATTCCTTATAGAAAGTTTTCTCTTGGCATGAAGCAGCGCCTTGGCATCGCAGGAGCAATGTTTGAAGAACCCGATCTTTTGCTGCTGGACGAACCCACCAATGCGCTTGATACCTCAGGAGTCAGAATGCTGATCGAATTGGTGCAGGAGGCCGCAAACCGTGGCGCTACTGTTTTACTTGCAAGCCACGACAATAACGTCATGCACTCGCTTGCGCATAAAATCTGGCATATGGCAGAGGGCCATGTTGATTATTGTGAAGAGATAGAACCGGCTTCAAAAACAACATTGGAAGATGGCGGTGCCCAATGAACACGAACGATATGTCCAATAGTACGCAACAAAAGAATAATGTTACCAATAGGCGTAAATTGATTATTGGCATAGCCGTTATCATTCTTTGTGTTGTTATGGGAATACGCATTTGGTGGGTTAACTACACGGCGCCATATATTCCTTCTGTTCATCATCAGATGAATGAATGGGTTGATCTCGATGGCGCTTTTATGGCACAAGCAAAAGAAAACACCCAAGGTTATTCAATACGAATTAGAGATGCGGAGCTTCTCTCTTATAACGAGTTTATAGAAAAGTATGGTATAGACACAACTGATACCAAAAAAGAGGAGCAAGACCGGACGGATAGCCGTGCAGACAGCATTTTCTTAGAAATGTACGGTACAGACGAAAGTGACACCAAAGACGAGGAACAAGACCAGGTAAAAAGTATTGTCTGTCTCACGATGGACATCAAAAACGTTGGGAATACCGACGGCAGGTTTCATCTTGAGAACGCTTATCTTATATCAACAAATGACAGGAGCGAATATCTTAGCAAAGACACCCGGTTATTGTGGCTGTCTGTGCCAGGTTTGCAGGCAAACCGTAACCCTGCCATGGATTTAAACATTGAACCGGATACCGAGTTTACGGTTGCAATGCCTTATATTTGCAAAGCAATCATACCTTACAGCAAGCAAGTTACCGGCGATACTTTTGAACTCATTGTCTCTCGTGTTCCCATAGAGCACATCATAGACATATCGCTCGATTAAAACAAAGACAGAGAAGCTGTCCTTGCATCTTAAGCCCTTCCCGACAACCAACACTTTAGCGCCGGGAAGGGCTAATCTGGTACCAAAAGTCGGCGAAATTAGTTCATATATTGTGCAATT
>JAFWFL010000116.1 GCA_017515595.1 Coriobacteriales bacterium | reverse complement strand
TGTACAACAGTGTGGTCTGTGTGTACACACAGACCACACTGTTGTACAATAACCTGACCCCTGTACACTTTCGATAATTTCAGCTCATTGGTCTAAACGGGGGACGCGGAATTGTTTAGAGTATATCCCCCGTTCTCAACCGTATGTTTTAAAAACCGCGGATTTTGGCTTACAGGCAGGTTTGGATGGCGTGACGTACGGCGGTACGGCCAGAGTTTACACTGTTGGCGTTGCATGCGCCAGAGATGTTGATGGTATAGACGTTGGCCCAGAGCATTGCACCTTCGATGCCTACCACATAGAGTCCGGGAATAGCTTTGCCATACAGGTCAACCGCACTGAAATTGCGGTCAGTTTTGACCGAGCCTGTGACGCACAGGATCTCAATGGTGAGATGCACCAGGTAGAACGGACCTTCCTCGATGGGTAAAAGCAGTTCAGGAGCTTTTCCGAAATCTCGATCGCTGCCAGCGGCGCAACTTTCGTTGTAGCGCTCAACAGATGTAATCAGGGTATTCGGATCCATGCCTGCCTGCTCGGCAAGTTCAGCCAAGGTCTCGCCCTTAAAGATCTCGCCGAGCTCAATACCATCAGCAAGCTCCTGCCAGCCCGCAGCCACACCGTCATCTGAAGCTGCATCAAGTGCCGCCTTAGCAGCATCGATACTTTGAGCAGCTTCGTCACCGCCTATAAATGCTTCCATCTTAGGAGCGTCCATCAGAACATAGGTTTCTTCATTGATGACAGCAGGGTTTACCATGAGACAGAAGTTGTCCTTTGCAAATTCCTCATTGGTAAAACGTTCACCGTTCTGGTTGACCCACATGGAGTCCGGTGTATTGAAACCCACATAAAAGAACTTTCCGCCCTGGAATTTGGTAGGCAGTCCTGCCACCTTAACAGCACCCAAAGGCGATGAGTTGCCGCGATTCGAACGCGCGCCGGCTGCAATACACATATCATGGCCTGCTCCGTCGTAGCCTGCTCGGCCCAGATAATCGATCTTATCAACAGGGCAGCCCAACTCGAGCATGTACTGTTCGTTGCTCATATAACTGCCGGTAGCTACCACAACGGCCTTCGAGTTTACCTTGATGGTGGTGCCATCCTTTTTGGTAGCGTACACTCCACATACTGTGCCGGACTCATCCTGTACCAGAGCGTCAGCATGGGTTTCGAAGATGAACTGAACGCCGGCGTTCTGTGCTGCTTCGGTCATCTGCGGGACATAGCTGAGCGCTCCGTTGCCGGTCTCAAAGCGGTGAAAAACCCTCTCCGTACCAAGGTCTGTATCAACGCCGCCAAAGAGAACGCCATGCTCTTGGAGCCAGTCAACATTATCTCCGGATGCATGAACCATGTCAGTATAGTTGCAGCCGCCAATGCGATATTGAGCCTGCTCAAGCTCCGAGCGAATAAGTGCGCCAGGATCAACCTCAATACCAAGCTCTTTTTGCATGGAGGAACCGATACCAAAACAGCCCTCGACACCAATGATGTTGCCGCCTGTGTCGGGAGCGTTCTCAATAACAACGGTCACAAGGCCGCTATCGCCTGCCTCAACTGCCGCAGCAAGGCCTGATGCACCTGCGCCAACGATGGCGATATCGCAATCGATCTCTTCGTCGAATGCAACTTGGGTACTTGCAATGGTTACATCGGCAAAAGCGAATGAGCTGCTGAGAACGCTTGTTGATGCGATTGCTGTTGCGGTACCTGCTACCTGCATAAACTGCCTGCGATTAAGTTCCATGATACATCCCTTCTATGAAAAATATACCTTAGCTTTACGGGCAAGTCTTACCATATGCGCTGTTGCCCAAGGATAATTTATGCCAAGCCACAATCAGAGTAAAGAAACGCTTGGAACTGATGTCCGATGTTATGAGACAAAACAGCTTTGGTGTCCTATTTGTTTAGAAACAGAGAGTAAGACGTCTCACACCTATGGATATTCTGAAGGTCACTTCGAATAATCAAGAAGAAACCATGCATTTGGATACCCTTAGAACAGCTATGGGATTAAAATAGGTTCCACACTGGCAGAGTATCTACTTGCGGGTAGGCTAACGAGGTGCAACTTTGAACTGACCGAAAGGTACTAGGTATGGTATTACAAGAAGAAATACCTGATTGCTTGCAGAATGTTGATAAGCGTCTGGAAATAACAAAAGCGCTGATTAATATCTTGAAGTCACAAACACTTGATCAAGTCAAGCCAGCTGATGTATGCATGGCATGCGGTATATCGCGTTCAACATTCTACCGCTATTTCTCGAGTGTTGACCAAATTCCTAAGTGGTATCGTGATTATGGTGCCGAGATAGGCATGAACCAGATAGGCAGAAGCTTCACATGTATACAAGGGCATACCATCTCGATATCCTTGTTAGCACAAGGCACTACTCTCTTCCGCGAAAACGTAAGGTCTCCTCGGTCTCTCAATGCCGGTTTTAATTATGCTGCCGCTAACTCGCATGTCAAAGCAATGGAATCAGTACTTGCTGAGCATGGAATATCTGTTGATCAGAAGATACGTTATACCCTTGAAGCACTTGCCTACGGAGCTTGTATTGTAGTATCGAACTGGATTAAAAATGGGATGGACTTGTCTGTTGAGCAAGTTGTCGATGTAGAGCTGGGATTATATCCTCGTTTTTTGCGCGATGCGTTCGACAAGCCTTCTCAGCCGACATCTGCTTCAGCGCTGATCGGTGATCTTATGAGAATACTGACGTGAGTGTGTGAGTGTGTACAGGGGTCAGGTTATTGTACAACAGTGTGGTCTGTGTGTACACATGACCCCTGTACACACAGACCACACTGTTGTACAATAACCTGACCCCTGTACACAGCCTTAAGGAGGTAATGCATGCCAAGAAAACCTCGCCAAGAAAGCATTGCTTCGATACACCATGTAATTAACCGTGGTACAAGCCAACAAATAATTTATGAAACAGATGAAGATCGTGCCTATTTTATGAGTCGCTTAAACCACATTATATCTCAACATGAAGGACATCTTTTTGCATGGTGTCTTATGGGAAATCACTTTCATCTTTTGCTTCAATGCCCCATAAACGTTTTATCTGTTGTGATGCATGATCTTCAAACGAGTTATTCAGGATACTTCAACAGAACGTACGGAAGAAATGGGACTTTATTTGGGGGCCGCTTTAAAAATGAACCCATTAATACTGATGAGTACCTCATGACAGTTGTTCGGTATATACATGAGAATCCTCTAAAAGCCGGTCTATCGGATGATTTACACTACACATGGAGTAGCTATGACGCGTATATAGGCAAACGCCATAACGATGATATTGATTTTGTGCTTAAGGTATTTGGAGGCTTACAACAGTTTATCGATTTTCATACACAATCACATAAAGGTGAGGCTTGTATAGACATTGAAAACGAAAAGCTGAGAAAATACTCAGATAGTGAAGCTATACAAATAATACAACGTATAAGCTGCCGAGAAGACATTGCATCTATTAAATCCTGTGATAAGGAAACACGCGATGCTATTGTACTCGGTTTGAAACAGCACGGCTTAGGTTCAAGACAAATACAGAGGCTGACCGGTATCTCTATGGGACTAATAACTAAAATCAGATGTGTACAATAACCTGACCCCTGTACAGACCCCTGTACACACGGCTCTCGCCGGCCCCACAGAAGAAGTCGTAACTGCCAACCATCTCCAAGAAGCCTTTGGCATCTCAGTCCACATAGGCCACGACACCATCAACAATCAAACCTACAAATACATAATCCCCCTCCACACCCACTCATAATATGTGTACAATAACCCGAACCTTGTATACTGAGACCCTTGTACACATAAAGGAGATTTCATGACAGACACGCCAGATATGCAAGAAGGTTCTTACACTCCAGATCAAGAAGGCGTACCCACCTCACAGGGATCGTCGGGTATCGCATCGCTCGCTTCGGAGAATTTTAGTGTTATACAGTCAGTGGGCGGAGTCCGTGGCATCATCGAATCTCTTTTGCCGGAGCTTGCTTTTTTGATCCTCTTCATTGTGACGCACGACCTCCAGCTTACCATAATTGTATCGCTTGTGATTTGTGCGATCGAATTTATAGCACGTCTTATCCAGCGTCAGACACTCACCGGCGCTATCTTGGGCACGGTTATGGTGCTAATTTGCCTCTTCGCCGCCTACAAGAGTAACGATGCCAAAAACTATTACCTTCCCGCATGTATCATCAATGCCGTCTGGGCGCTTGCGCTGGGAATCTCACTCATTGCGCGCAGGCCGGGCATTGGGTATTTTGTTGAACTGATTGCCAACCCTCCAAAAGACGATCTGAACACGTGGTATCACAACTGGTATGATGATGAAAATCTGCGCCGCGCATACACTAAAGCGACGTGGCTGTGGGTTCTGATGTTTGTCATTCGCGATGCCGTACAGGTACCACTGTGGTTGATAGGCGATGTCTACATACTGGGTATCGCTACACTTGTTCTGGGTATACCCCTGTTCGCATTGGTATGCTGGATCTCATACCTCATCATCGCCGGCCCCAGACACGAGCATAAAATACGCATGCAAGCAGCTCAGCAGGAAGAAGAAAGCGAGCCCGCGTCTGAATAAAATCAGACCCATACGTGAGCAAGCCAATCACCTCGTTCATGAAGCGCTCGCCCCGTGTTGCGCATAAAATTAACTCTATTTTGGCTACAAATTTTGAATGTGTGACCACGATAAGCTAAACCGCCGCTTAAATCTCTATAACCGAGAAACTCTCAAATAGCGCTAGTCTTTTTACCTGCGAGTTCTTCTCGACAGGTATATATGATCGTCGGAATTAAGCTTGGATGAAGCGTTGCATGGTCACACATTCAAAATTTGTGGCCAAAATAGAGTTAATTTTATGCGCAACAACTTTATCATTGATACTAGTGTTTTTATCATCGGCTCTAAAAGGGCATCGCTATTCGTCATCTCCGCGGCGCTCTGTACACATCTCATCCATCCAGCCTTCATCATAGTCTGAACCACAGTCCTTATACGGCACGGCGCGCGGTTTGCCCATCTTGTACAATTTGCAATTCTTTGGACCATAACAGAAGCTTTCAAAACGGAACTTCTGGCTGACACCCCAGTTATACTCTATGGTCACATTTGCCATGCATGCCCATTTGCAAGTAAAGCATTTTCCTTTATAGCTCCTGGTATCGAGCATACGGCATCCGCGCCAATTGTAAACAGACAGCGGCGGCACCTCGTCTTTCCATGGAGACGCTGTCTCTTCCCCTAAATCCTTAGTCGCCAGTATCTTTTTGAGCGAACCGGCTCTGTAATAATCAGCGTACTCCCACTTGGCATATTTTTTAGTCCAGGCTGTGCCACTTATTTCATCTCCAATATGGAACCGCATCTTTTCCTGCTGTTTTTCAGAAATTGCAACGGCAAATTCGCATTCTGTTCCATTGGCTGTTCCTATAAGGAATACATTGTATCCGGTCGTGCTATGGGTGCGATTGTAAAGCTTATATCGCCAGACATTTGACCGGGGCTGTACAGAGCGAATTACACCGCTGAAGTTTATCTTTTCCTGTATCTGTGTTTCCATAGTCTGTACCCCTTTATCTCGCGAAATCCTCGTTATGCATTCTTTAGACAGTTGCGGCTCCTTTGGCAACTCCCAATTGAACTACGTGCAATATTTTGATAGCGTATTATACACACACCCATGAAAGACGGTATAAACAAACTGTCTACCGGGAACTTCTCGGATCCCATGTAAATCTTTGATACATCTGTTTTCAAGGTCTTAGAGAACATGCATGCTCAAATCGCAAAAAGCAGGCATATTCTCTCCTGAACCGCCTGCTTTTGGGGGATATATTGTAGTTACAAGGATATTGGTCTAGATTCCTATTCCACCCAGAACACACGGCCGTCTTTGCGGGGTGCTACTTGCTCGGGAAGTTTATCGATATAGCCAAGCGCGCAATGGCCTATGCCAATATATTCGCCCTCAGCACCAAGCTGGGCTAAGAGCTCTTGAAACTCGGGCATCTCGAATTCTTCTTTCGCACGATGGATCCAAATACTGCCAAGACCCAAAGAATGAGCAGCGAGCATAAGGTTACCCATAACAAGCGAGCCATCATACACCGCGGTCATACAGTCTTTTCTTGCAAGCGCAATGAGAACAACCGGCGCGCCGTAGAAGGGATCAAAGTCTTCTCCCCATCCACCAATTTGAGCATTAACCTTGCGAAGCTTTTCGCGCATCTGGGGATTGGTCACCGCAAGAATGGCACCGGCCTGTTTACCCATACCGCTCGCCGCCCACAAACCGGCCTCAATAACTTCTTCAATCAATTCTTTTGGCACAGCATCGCTCTTAAATGCCCTGCAGCTCCGCCGCGATTTAATTGCTTCAATAACAGCGTTTGACATAACAGCTCCTTTCGAAAGCCTATGATTGTTTATCATACTACAATTATTCTGGCAGCATCTTTACAATATATACTATTAATATTGATATTCTGTTATTAAGTCATGGCATTTGGAGAAAGAAGCTGAGAACCAATCGTTCCAAGGACAGAGGACTGTCACCAACCGGCAGCTATTGCATTAAGAACTCCAGATCAACGGAGTAACACCATTGGCAGCCGAGGGCCGGGCCTACAAAAAAGAGCTTGCTTGCTCCTTCGCTGATGATATAGAGTCTCTCGTCAACAATCTCAATCTCCTCGGCCATGGGGATCGAAACAGCCTTGTTGAGTAAAGCCGAAACACCAAGCACATAGACAGGAATAGACCCGTCTTCGCTTTTGATCACATCGACTTTCTCGGCTGCTGAGAGATCGTATACGAGTATGCGTCCTCTGCCCAGGAGCCTGGAAGTCGAGATGTACACCGTATTGTCGTCATATGCAAATCCCTGAGTCTTATCGGGCAGATACAAAAGAGCTGAGGGGGTTTGCTCTATACCAAAACGGGAGTCTTCGCTGTCACTGAAGGTAAAAAAGGCTGCCCGAGCCCGGTATTCCAAGCCATAATTGTCGTTATAGCCCGCTTCAACACCAATGCGGTAAAAAGAGAGGTAGGTATAGTTGAACTCACCTACCACAAGGGCGTCGTCTGTTGAGGAAACCCAGCTGATACGCATGGTATCCTGGGTGGTACCCAGAGGGATCGACCCCAGGCAGGCAATCTGTGCGCCGTCTGAAGCAGCAATGATGTCGTGGTAATCATAAACATAAAGGCATGCTTCCGTCGATCCGGCAAGATAGACATAATCACCATGAACCAGCAAGCCTCCACCATGGCTCGTTTGGGCATCTCCTTTAGGATCAAGCAGGTAAACAACCTTAAGTGGCTCGCCTGATGCGCGGTCTACCATATAGATGGGGTCGGCAGAACTATCATAGGCATAGCCGCCAATAAAAAACGCATCTGACCGTTCATCGTACGAGAGACCCTGCGGCACAAATGACGTATCAAGCCCGGGAATGAGAAACTCCTGCTTGGCGGCATCGCGAAACTCCCGCCCGCTTGTGTTGGCAAACGCAGGCGATACGATGCCAAGTGCCAACACCAGGCAAACCGCTAAGGCAAAGGCGTAAGTAAGAATGCGGGAACAACAATGCTCAAAAAGGTTCATGGGCTCCTCGGAACAGACTTTCAGACAAATCATGAAAACAAATTATACATCACAACAGAACCCGTAATAAGGGAGAGGTGTACACTTGCACCTCATCAGCCGTCTTTGGCGGCTGCTTCCCCTCAAGAGGAAGCCAATAAAACCCATAAGGCGGCAGACCTGTGAACAGTTCTGTACATAAACCGCCCGGTACCTGAGTTTTCTCAGATACCGGGCGGTTTATGGTGGTACTCAGAGATTAATCCTGAGCACCGTTAGTTGTGCATTACAAAATTACATCTCGGCAAGGTCGCGGCCAAGGAGGTACGGGAGGGTGGTGCAGCATGCGCCAAGGTTCAGACCGGAGATTGCGAAGTTGTAGGTGTGGCCAAAGAAGTCGCCAATCATGGTGCCAACCTCATAGAGGCCCTCAATAGGCTTATCTTCTTCGTCAAGGACGTTGAGCTTCTCGTCGCAACGGAGGCCGCCCATAACGGTGAGGAAGGTGCCGCCGGTTGACTTGGTGGCAAAGAACGGCGGGGTCTCGATTGGGTGCAGCAAGGCCGGGTTCACATGATATTCCTCGTCAACGCCATTCTTGGCATACTCGTTGTAACGAGCGATGGAGGCAAGAGCCTCTTCCTGGTCGATGTCGAGCTGAGCTACGAGCTCCTCAAGCGTATCAGCCTGAATATAACTTCTTCCGGATTTCCAGCTTTCTGCCATTTGATCAGCCGTGCTGGGCTTGTAGGAAGTTACGTTGTTGATGGAGCAGCCAAGACCCGGCCACTCATCGCGGGTGTATGCATAGTTGATGTCCCAGATGCTATACACGGTCTTATCAGGGAGATAGAGTTTGTCATAGGCGCCAAATGCGAAGTTGGTGTTCTCGTTGTGGAAGCGCTTACCGTCGCTCGCAAGGTTGATGCCGCAGAAGCTGTCGATAACACGCCAGCCGGGGCCGCCTGCGCCACCGTTGATTGCTGATGGGTTGGGGATAGCCTTCTGCCATGCAGCGCCAATCCAAAGGCCCATCTTCTGGCCGGTACCGGGCATAAGTCCGCCAAAGCTCATGGCTACGTCATAATCAACTTCGCCACCTGCGGTGAACTGATTCTTAAACTCCTTAAAGGCGTACGGTGCGTAGTAAGCCATCATGTCGGGATCCTTGGAGAAGTCGCCCGTAGCCAAAACGATAGCCTTGTTGGCTTCATACTTGATATACTTGCCGTCCTTGTCCTTAGCAATAACAGCGCTTACGCGGCCGGTGTTGTTGTCGTCACGGATGAGATACAAAGCTTCAGTCTCATAATCAATCTCGCAACCGCAGTCGTCGGTTATGTAAGAAGCATAAGCAGCTGCTACGAGCGGGGCGCCCTGGAATACACCGAGAACAGCGTTCTCGTTCCAGAAGTTGTGCTCGCCGGGGATGCCGTTCAACACGTCGACGTCATCATATGCCGGAGCAAGCTCAGGGTAAAGGCCCTTGGTTCCGAGCAAGTCAATTGCCCAGTCCATGGACTCGCCTGATCTGTTCATCCAGCGCTCCCAGAGGCGGGAGTTAACCATATGGTTGGCTGCAACCTGCTCCATCATGATCTGCTCACGACGGAGATCGGGGTTGTCCTCGATGCCCTGTTCGGCCTCATACTTAGAGCCCACGGCCTGAATTGAGCCACCACGGCTGATGGGCATGGTACCGGCCGAGAAAACAATGACGTCAGCGCCCATTTGAGCTGCAGAAGCGCCGCAGCAAAGGCCGCCCATACCGGAACCGATGATGACGATGTCATGAGTCTTAACCTCAGCGATATCCTCATCAGCGATGGGCTCCGGCGGAATCATCCATGACCAGTTCTTGCTCTCGAGGGTCTCATAGGTCAATACTTCTGGTGCTTCGTCAGCAACAGCTACGCTGGCGGTGCTTGCAACTGCGGCTGCAGCAGCTGCTGCGCCGGCGCCCTTAAGGAAACTACGACGATTGAGTTCCATGTGTTACTCCTCTGATCAATTGAATACTGATTACATGGCAGCAAGGTCGCGGCCAAGGAGATACGGGAAGGTGATGCAGCATGCACCGAGGTTCAAGCCAGAGATTGCGAAGTTGTAGGTGCAGGCGAAGAAGTCGCCGGTCATGGTGCCAACCTCATAGAGACCCTCAAGAGGCTTATCCTCTTCGTCAAGAACGTTGAGCTTCTCGTCGCAACGGAGGCCGCCCATAACGGTGAGGAAGCCGCCGCCGGTTGATTTGCTTCCAAAGAACGGCGGGGTATCAATGGGATGCAGCAATGCCGGGTTCACATGGTATTCCTCGTCAACGCCATTCTTGGCATACTCGTTGTAACGAGCGATGGAGGCAAGAGCCTCTTCCTTAGGAAGACCAAGCTGCTCCACGAGATCCTCGAGCGTGTCGGCTACGACATAGCGGCCGGCCTTCCAGCTCTCGAGAGCCTGATCAGGCGTGCTGGGCTGATAGGAGGTAACATTGTTAATGGTGCAGCCAAGGCCTTCCCATTGCTCACGGGTATAAGCATAGTTTGCATCCCAAATGCCATAAGCAGTCTGATCCGGGAGATACATCTTGTCATAGCCGGCGAAAGCGAAGTTGGTATTCTCGTTGTGGAAACGCTTGCCATCAGAAGCAAGGTTGAGACCGCAGAAGCTGTCGATAACACGCCAGCCGGGGCCGCCTACGCCACCGTTCATCATCGGCGGGTTGGGGATAGCCTTCTGCCATGCAGCGCCAATCCAGAGGCCCATCTTCTGGCCGGTACCGGGCATAAGGCCGGTGTAAGCCATCTCAGCGTCATAGTTAACCTCGGTGTTGGCGAGGAACGTATTCTTCATCTGCTTCCAAGCGAACGGGCAGTAGTAAGCCATCATGTCGGGATCCTTGGAGAAGTCGCCCGTTGCGAGTACAATAGCCACGTTAGCTTCATACTTGATGTACTTGCCCTCTGCGTCCTTGGCAATAACGGCGCTTACGCGGCCGGTATTGTTGTCTTCACGAATGAGATACAGAGCCTCAGTGTTGTAATCAATCTCGACGCCATACTCCACCGCGTAGTCGGCAAATGCCTGAGCAATCAGCGGAGCGCCCTGGAAAACGCCGAGTACGTGATCTTCATTCCAGAAGTTGTGCTCGCCGGGGATACCGTTCAAAACGTCGACGTCGTCATAGCGAGGTGCCAGTGAAGGATAAAGGCCCTTGGCGCCAAGCTTGTCAATAGCCCAGTCCATGGACTCGGCAGAATTGTTCATCCAGCGCTCCCAGAGGCGGCTGTTGATCTGGTGGTTTGCTGCAACCTGGTCCATCATGATCTGCTCACGACGGAGATCGGGGTTGTCCTCGACGCCCTGCTCGGCCTCATACTTGGAACCGATGGCCTGGATTGAGCCACCACGGCTGATGGGCTTGCTACCAGCTGAGAACACAATAACGTCAGCGCCCATTTCGGCTGCGGAGGCGGCGCAGCAAAGGCCGCTCATGCCGGAACCAATAACAACAATGTCATGGGTCTTGACTTCAGCGATATCCTCGTCAGCAATGGGCTCCGGCGGAATCATCCATGACCAGTTCTTGCTCTCGAGGGTCTCATAGGTCAACACTTTGGGGGCTTCATCAGCAGCAGCAACGCTGGTGGTGCTTGCAACTACGGCTGCAGCAGCTGCCGCGCCGGCGCCCTTAAGGAAACTACGACGATTGAGTTCCATGTGTTACTCCTTTACTCGGGACGGATGTTTTATGAGAGAGTATCCGTCTGACGGCGGCGCCCTATACGCCACCGGTTGAGCAGAGTATACGACAAAAACTCTACACCTGTAAAGTGAACTGGTGTAAACCTTTTCTATTATTAACAGAGGCGCCCAGTGTCTGGGGAGAAACCCAGGCACCGGGCGCCTTTAGGTGGTACCCGAGGCTAATCCCCAGGCACCGTTAGTTAAATACTATGAGATTACAGTGCGGCAAGGTCGCGGCCAAGGAGATACGGGAAGGTGGTGCAGCAAGCGCCAAGGTTGAGGCCGGAGATTGCGAAGTTGTAGGTACCGGCGAAGAAGTCACCAATCATGGTGCCAACCTCATAGAGGCCCTCGATGGGCTGATCGTTCTCGTCAAGAATCTGGAGATTCTCGTCGCAACGGAGGCCGCCCATAACGGTGAGGAAGGTGCCGCCGGTTGACTTGGTGGCGAAGAACGGCGGGGTGTCGATTGGATGCAGCAATGCCGGGTTCACATGATATTCCTCATCGCAGCCGTTCTTGGCATACTCGTTGTAACGGGCGATGGAGGCAAGGGCCTCTTCCTGGTCGATGTCGAGCTGAGCTACAAGGTCCTCAAGAGTGTCGGCAGTGATGTAACGGCCTGCCTTCCAACCCTCAGCAGTCTCTTCGGCTGTCTTGGGCTTGTAGGAGGTTACATTGTTGATGGTGCAGCCAAGGCCCGGCCACTCATCACGGGTATAGGCATAGTTGATGTCCCAGATGCCATAGGCGGTCTGATCCGGGAGATAAAGCTTGTCATAAGCACCAAATGCGAAGTTGGTGTTCTCGTTGTGGAAACGCTTGCCGTCAGAAGCAAGGTTGATGCCGCAGAAGCTGTCGATAACACGCCAGCCGGGGCCGCTTACGGCGCCGTTCATCATCGGGGCATTGGGGATGGCCTTCTGCCATGCAGCACCAATCCAAAGACCCATCTTTTGGCCGGTACCGGGCATAAGGCCGTTGTAACCCATGGCTACGTCATAGTCAACCTCGGTGCTGGCAAGGAACATGTCCTTGAACTGCTTCCAAGCGTAGGGGCAATAGTAAGCCATCATATCGGGATCCTTGGAGAAGTCGCCCGTTGCAAGAACAATAGCCTTGGTGGCTTCGTACTTGATGTACCTGCCGTCCTTGTCCTTGGCGATAACAGCGCTTACGCGGCCAGTGTTGTTGTCGTCACGGATGAGATACTGGGCTACGGTCTCGTAATCAATCTCGCAACCATAGTCATCAGTCAGATATGATGCCCAGGCAGCTGCCATAAGCGGAGCGCCCTGGAATACGCCGAGAACAGCGTTCTCGTTCCAGAAGTTGTGCTCGCCGGGGATGCCGTTCAAAACGTCAACGTCGTCATACTGCGGAGCCAGTGAAGGATAAAGGCCCTTCTCACCAAGCATATCAATTGCCCAGTCCATGGACTCGGCCGACTTATTCATCCAGCGCTCCCAGAGGCGGCTGTTGATCATATGGTTGGCTGCAACCTGGTCCATCATGATCTGCTCACGACGGAGGTCGGGGTTGTCCTCAACGCCCTGCTCGGCCTCGTACTTGGAGCCGATAGCCTGGACAGAACCACCACGGCTGATGGGCTTGGTGCCGGCTGAGAACACGATAACGTCGGCGCCCATTTGAGCTGCAGAAGCACCGCAGCAAAGGCCGCTCATGCCTGAGCCGATAACAACGATCTCATGGGTCTTAACCTCAGCGATGTCCTCGTCAGCAATGGGCTCCGGCGGAATCATCCAAGACCAGTTCTTGCTCTCGAGGGTCTCATAGGTCAATACTTCAGGGGCTTCGTCAGCGGCAGCAACGCTAGCGGTGCTTGCAACTGCGGCTGCAGCGGCGGCTGCACCGGCGCCCTTGAGGAAGCTACGACGATTGAGTTCCATATGTTACTCCTTTACTCGTGACGGACGTTTTATGAGAGAGTATCCGTCTGACGGCAGCGCCCTATACGCCACCGATTGCGCAGAGTATACGACATAGCTCCTCTGCCTGTAAAGTGAACCCCTATGAACCCAATATGATCTATTTTTAAATCATTTACTACTCTCAGGGGGATTTTTGTGAGACTGCCAGTAAGCGCATCAAATAGGCAAAGGATAAGAACGGTGGCAATTCGCACCACCGTTCTTTAACTTAATAGTATTGGAACCATCCTTCTGAGACCTCTGAGACCTCTTCTGGCAACTTATTTATTCTCCCCCGGTTTGTCGAGCATTTGCCTTGATACCAGCTCGGCAAAAAAGCCGTTCTTCTCAATCAGCTCATCATAGGTACCGTCTTCAATGATGTGACATAACCATGGTACCTATCAGCGATACAGCCATGGTGATAACACGGCTCGACATTTCGCCAGCACCACAGCTTCTAAAGAAGTTCGCAGGCAGCGAGAGCAAGCGCATCATAGAAGCCGCTTCTACATTAATATTAATTAAGCTTTTCATAACGCACATTTTGTGTATTAACAGAAGCCTGGTATCCGGCCCACTTCCCAAAATAACCGTTTTCAGCACCGCTTGCCTTGATGGTCTCTATCATATCCATGGCGCCTACGGTAGCGCTGGCAAGTATTCCCTGGTCACGCATTGAAACACGCGTAATATTGATACGTTTTTTACTGATATACCGAGAAAGCATTGCATTTTTTCTTCACGGCGATAGCGAAGAACAGCCGTTATCACAACGCCTGCCATAAAAGCAAATATCGCTGTAAGCACATATGCACCGGCGTCTTCAAAGAGTATTGTCGCACCGCAGTAAATGCCTGCAGTACCTCCGGTATGAGCCGTGCCGTTCCCACAGAAAGGCAAGGCCAGACACAGGGTCAGAACAACATTAGCCACTCCCAAGGCACATGTCTTTTGCCGCTCGTGTGCACGTTGCCGTGCATCCATGCGCTTATGCAAAGACACAATTCTTTCTTCCGGCGTCATAAAAGGAGATCCCTCCTTCCTTCAAAATACCTTTCACGGTATAAGTGTCAGGAAATCGAGAATCTCCTAAGAATTTTTTAGAGATGTGTGCGGACTCACTCTGAGACCCCCGATCTGTTCACTGTCTCCGCATTCATATGGCATACATTCACCAAGTGTTGTATACTCTAATGTCTGTTGGTATGTTTTATGAATGAAAGGTTCATTTGCCGGGGAGACAATATGATCGAAATCCCGTTTCTCGCAGGAGAAACGATTTTTACTTTAATATGGCTCATAGTACGCCTTGTAGTTTGGACACGGAACAGTCGTATTGACTGGAGGCGAGAGGGACTGCTTCTTTTGATGTACATCAATCTCGCCGTTCTCATTCGCATTACATTTTTCCCTATGACACTCATAGACGGGAACGTACAGCCTCTGATTTTTGACCCCGCAACCGCGTATCCCTTCAGAATCAACCTCGTCCCGTTTGTACGACTTAACGACTATGTAAACAAGCAGGACATGATACTTAATTGCATAGGAAACATAAGTATGTTCATCCCAAGCGGAATAATCCTGCCAATTGTTTATAAGCATCTCAACAACTTTTGGAAAGTTGTTGGCGTGGGAGTGTTGATTTCGCTCGGCATCGAGATTCTCCAACTCCCCTTCAGTGTAAGAGCATCAGATATAGATGATCTCATTATGAACATCACCGGGGTCATCATTGGATACGGTATATATCTTCTCGCACAAAAAGTTCGGCAACAAATTAAAAGCAAAACATGAGATATTTACGCTACGATGCGTAACATCGGGCAATCAAGGAAATCTCTGTCTTTGAACGCTCATATCCTGAAGCCAGCACGGTTACCCTGGCCAACTCCTCCGGTTGTAGAGCCCTCTGTGATGCATCTTACACAACAAACCCGGCTCCGGCAAGCTCCCTTCACGGTGCGCCTCGGAACCGGGCATTCTGCAACTCTATGAAGTTGTGGCGATTCGCATTATGCAAGCGACACGGTCACGGCAGAGGCGTTCTCGGCTTCGCTTTCGAGAAGCTGGCGGGCTTCGTCGAGGTATGAGCGGGCCTCGTCAAGAGCGCTCATGGCCTTGTGGAGGGCTTCTCCGCACTCGGCAAAGCCGGCATCTTCTGCCTTATGGCCCAGGTTGTGGGTCCAGCGGCGCTCGAGAGCAATATGCTCGTCAATCTGCTTAATCATGTCATCAAATTGACCGGTATTAACTCCGTTTGTGCACATAGTTTTCTCCTTCTGGATCAAAACATCAAATTACAACCAGTAATACTTTATCAAGAACCGTGATACCGTTGATGGTCGCACCGTTACTTAACAATATTTGCACGCAACTCTTCAAACCAAGCCGCGAGCTCATCCATACCCTCGCCGGTACGGGCGCTTGTCACAAATATGCGAATGCCCGGATTCAACACAGATGCCTGCTTTTTAAGAGCTTCCATATCAAAGTCAGGATTCAAGGGCAAGTAATCGCACTTGGTAACAATCAGAGCATCCACCACAGCAAACATCGGAGGATACTTGTACACCTTATCATAACCTTCCGGAACCGAGAGCAGCATAACGCGATTATGTGCTCCGGTATCAAACTCTGCAGGGCACACCAAATTGCCAATGTTCTCGAGGAACATATAGTCAAACGGCGTGAGTCCTCCCTGTTTAAACGCCTCATAGCTGCGCTCGACCATGCCCATCTCCACATGGCACACACCATGGGTATTCAGTTCAACGCTCGGTATCGATGCAGCTTTGATTTTCTCGGCATCTACCATGCTTTCGAGGTCAGCCTCAATAACGCCAAACTTGGGCTCCGGTGCCTGGACTACCTGGGCCCGCTTGCGCATTGTGTCAATAAGCGCGAGGAGAAGTGTTGTTTTACCTGCTCCCGGGCTTGCCATAATGTCGGTATACAGCGTACCTGCCTGCTTGAGAAGCGCGCGGAATCCGTCTGCTTTCTCATCATTCGCAGCAAGAACTGACTGTTTAATCTCGACCATGCGAGTTTCTTCCATATATCCCTCCAATATACTTGGGGCATTTTTAACTGTTGCACATTGTATACTCTCTGTCACAATGTGTTATCAATTCTGCCCACATACTCCGGGTACACATGAATTACACTCTTGATGTATACTAGTCTTTACAAATCCGACACGGGTGTGAGGAAGAGAGTTTGTATGCACGAGATGGCATTGGTTCGCAGCTTGGTTGAGGTAGTTCTCGACTACGCAAAAAAGGAGAATGCAACGGCCGTAAGGGAGATTTACCTCTCTATTGGCGAAAGCCGCGACGTGGTAGAAGAGTATATGGACGGCTTGTTTAAATTCCTGGCCCGCGGCACTGTAGCAGAACACGCAGATCTCATTATGGTGCGCATTCCTTATACCGTAAGATGCAACCAATGCGGGCAGATATTCCGTCTCAATGTTTTTGACGAAAGCACCTGGGTTTGCCCTGCATGCAAGGCCGAGAAGGACTACACGCTCAACACAGGCACCGAGTTTAGAATCGAAGGCATAGTCATTGACCATGCCGAGACCCCCCAAGCCGGGACCGGCGAGAATGCCGGCGGGGATGAGGTGTAATAGAGCTTCGGTAGTTTGACATATTTTATAAGAAAAGGGCAGGCATACATTCCGTCC
>JAFWFL010000115.1 GCA_017515595.1 Coriobacteriales bacterium | reverse complement strand
CCCAAAACCACACACAACCCCCGTCCCTCTGTGTTATTCATGCTAAATCCCAAAGCGCGCCAAATACGTGATTGCCTTCCAGCCAGCCTTTTTTTGTTGGGATGATTTTGGTCTCTGTTCGCATAAGGTATCCGTCTTGCTCTAAGTCATCTATGGTTTTGTTCAAGAGCGTTTGATCAATCCCGCGTTTAATTGCTTGTTCTAATTCAGCAGCCGAGAGGCCCTGTACACGTCTCATGCCAAGCATCAGGTCTTCTGCTGCGGCAGCCTTTGCACTCATGGCTTCTACGATGAGTTCTAACGGCTCGCTGTTTTGAACTGATTCGTAGAATTTGGCAGTGTCAGGTTGTATTCTCCATCTAAAACGGACTGCTTGATTATATTGTTCTAAAAACTCTTCTGCCTGAGTTTCTTGATATTCTTTTTTATAATCAGATACAGGACATAGAGCCTGTTCAGTTTCATTGCGGATAGCACATGGAACGGTACTCATAAATGCTTTTAGTTCTTCATGTGTTCCCATACTTGATGCTCCGGCGCCAAGGCCGTAATAGCTGATACCGCTCCAGTATCCGAGGTTGTGCCGGCATTGTTGGCCTGTAAGGGCATAACTTGCTACTTCATAGCGTTCAAAGCCATAGGGTTTTAAGAATTTCTGTGCCATAAGCATGCAATCTGCCTGGAAGTCTTCATCAGGTTCATCCTCAAGGCCTGATGCTACAAGTTTGCCAAGCGGAGTGTTTGGTTCAATGGTAAGGGGATAACAGCTTATGTGTGTTGCTCCGGCATCAACAATGCCTTGAAGTGATGCTTGCCAGCTCTCTGCTGTTTGTCCCTTAAGCCCGCACATTAGATCGCATGAAACGCGAAAACCGCTCTCTTTTGCAAGATTTATTGCACTCAGAGCTATAGACGAGTTGTGTGCTCTGCCCAGATATGCAAGCTCTTTCTCGCTGAGACTTTGGACACCCAGACTTATGCGCGTAACTCCTGCTTTCCTTAACCCTTCTGCAAGATCAAAGGTAAATGACTCTGGATTTGCTTCGCAGGTAAATTCCTCAACACCCTTGCACTCATCAGTTATAAATTGTGCAAGCTCTGTCAGATGGCTGCCGGTAAAAGACGGTGTTCCTCCGCCAATATAACATGACTGTATTGTTGAGGTATCTATATGGTTAAACAGGCGTTTGAGCTGGATACCCAGCGCTCCCATATAAGCAGCAATTCTAGCGCTCCCCCGCTTTTCTGCGCTCGTAAAAAAGTCACAGTAATTGCAGCGTTTTACACAGAACGGAATATGGATATAAAGCATTGAGCCGGCCATGAGTCATTACTCCAGACCATGTTCTCTGCAGGCTTGGCGCATGTTTTGTATAAGAGCTTTATAGTCTTCATACGTTGAACAGCGCATTGCTTCTGCGCGCCATACGGTTGCCGCGGGAAGGCCTTTTATGTACCAGCCTACCAAGGGACGCAATCTTGCCATGTGGAGGTGGTATCCGTACGCTTTATCAATATGGTGTTCAAGAACATTCAGACGCTCGGTAAATGTGGGGGTCATGGGCTTGGTACCGTTTTTAAGCAGCTCGCGTGCGGCATCAAATATCCAGGGATTTCCAAAGCTTCCCCGGGCAATAAAGACACCGTCACACTTACACATACTGAGCATGCTAACGGCATCTTCTGCACATTCGACATCCCCTGAACCTATAACCGGAAGATCTACAGAAGCTACTACGCGCTCTATAACGCCCCAGTCAGCACGTCCGCGATAAAGTTGCGCCGTGCTTCTCCCGTGAACGGCTATGCCGTCTGCTCCTGCTTCTTCGAGCATCCTTGCAAAGCCGGGAGCAAGCTCTTCTGTCATTTTAACACCGCTTCTGATTTTGCAGGTCAGAGGTATTTCTGTGCCTTCGAGAGCGCTTTTTGCTTCTTTTACAATTGCTGCTGCCCGGGCAGGGTCCAGCATAAGAGCGGAACCCTCGCCCTTTTTAAATACCTTGGGGACGGGGCATGCCATGTTAATGTCTACCAATAAGAGGCTGCTGCCAAGACGCTCTGTCAGCATATTGACAGCGGGGGCAAATTGCTCGGGTCTTGAACCGAATATCTGTACGGCAATGCCGGGTTCTTCTTTGCCAGGTTGCACGAGCGTCCAGGTTCTATCAGAATCATAGAGCATTCCCGCTACCGAGACCATCTCGGTATAGGCACGCCTGCACCCATGCTCATAGGCAATTTCTCTGTATGAAGCATCGCTCACACCTGCCAGCGGTGCAAGCAAAAAGGGGTCTCCCCGCAAGTATTCACGCAGCTTTTGCGACTGTTTTGCGCTCATAAAACTAGGATTCATCCACTTTAAGAATGGCCATAAAGGCTTCTTGCGGTACGTCTACCGAGCCAATGGCCTTCATGCGCTTCTTACCCTCTTTTTGTTTCTCAAGCAGCTTGCGCTTACGGGTAATATCGCCTCCGTAGCACTTTGCCAAAACATCTTTGCGCACGGCCTTAACGGTTGTACGGGCAATTACGCGTCCGCCCACAACAGCTTGTATGGGAACCTCAAACTGCTGCCTGGGAATGATCTCTTTAAGCTTTTCGCACAGAACACGGCCGCGGGCATATGCTTTATCTTTATGCACAATAAATGAAAGCGCGTCTACCTGCTCGCCCGCAAGGAGAATATCAAGCCTTACAAGCTGGCTGGGCTGGTAACCCTGATACTCGTAGTCAAGCGACGCATACCCGCGCGTGCGGCTTTTGAGCTGGTCAAAATAGTCCATAATCAACTCAGAGAGCGGCATTTCCCAATGCATCTCAACCGTTGTGGGACTCAGATAAATCATGTTCTTAAAAGTGCCTCTGTGCGCTACGGTAAGATCCATAACAGCACCTACAAAATCAGGCGGTACAAGAACCTTCACGGTAAGGAACGGTTCTTCTATTCTGGTAAGCCGCGAGGGGTCAGGCATATCTTGCGGAGAAGCAATTTCGAGCATTTCTCCGTTACTGAGATGGCAATGGAACGCTACCGAGGGAGCCGTTGCAATGAGGTCGAGACCAAATTCCCGCTCAAGGCGCTCTTTGACAACTTCCATGTGGAGAAGCCCCAAAAAGCCGGTTCTGAAGCCAAAGCCCAAAGCAACGCTCGTCTCAGGCGTATACACAATTGCGGGGTCATTCAAACGCAACTTGTCCAAGGCATCGCGCAGGGCTTCAAAATCCTCGGTATCTATGGGGAAAATACCGGTAAAGACCATGGGCTTTACTTCTCGATAACCGGGAAGTACCTCTTTTGCGGGATGTGCGTCATCTGTTACCGTGTCGCCCACGCGAACCAAAAGAGGATCTTTAAGGCCTGTTACCAAATAGCCAACTTCGCCCACGCTGAGCTCATCTAAGGGTGTCTCGGCAGGACGCCTTACGCCTACTTCTTCTACTTCGAGCGTCAGATTATTTGACATAAGGCGCACTTTTTGGCGGGTTTTAAGCGTACCGTCAACAATACGGACAAGCGCCACCACGCCCCGGTATGCATCAAAATACGAGTCAAAAATGAGGGCTTTGAGCGGAGCGTTTAGATCGCCTTTTGGAGCCGGGATGTCTTTAACAACCATCTCAAGCAGCTCATGAATACCCTCACCGGTTTTTCCTGATACAGATACGGCATCATCGCAGGAAATAGCAAGGCCTTCTTCTATCTCTGCCTTGGTGCGTTCTACATCAGAGCTCGGAAGGTCAATTTTATTAATCGCCGGGAGAATCTCGAGGTTCGAGTTCATAGCCAAAAGAGCGTTTGATACTGTTTGCGCCTCGACGCCCTGCGTGGCGTCAACTACCAAAACCGCGCCTTCGCACGCAGCAAGCGAGCGCGAAACCTCATAGGTAAAGTCTACATGACCGGGGGTATCAATAAGATTAAACTGGTACTGATTGCCGTCATCTGCGTCATACATAACGCGTACTGCCTGGCTCTTAATAGTAATTCCACGCTCACGTTCAATATCCATTGAGTCAAGAAGCTGAGCTTCCATATCGCGTGCGGCAACCGTCTTGGTTGATTCAAGAATGCGGTCAGCAATGGTTGACTTACCGTGATCAATATGAGCAATAATTGAAAAATTGCGTATGCGTGATATGTCAGTATGAGGCAAAGTATTCATAGTGCGCTTCTACCCGGTATTCTGTCTCGAAAATTTACTGAGTAAGGAACTGAAAACGGCTCAGGCATGTACATACCTGAGCCGTTACGCCACGCCAAAAAACGCTTAACTGCGTAATCGAGCCTATGCGCTCAGCTTGTTGGCCAGACGGGCTACACCGGACTTGCGGTTAGCGGCCTGATTCTTGTGGATAACACCCTTTGCGGCAGCCTGGTCGAGCTTCTTGTAGCAAAGGCGGGTGGCCTCTGCGGCAGCGTCCTTGTTACCGGCCTCAACAGCCTGCTGAACGCGCTTAACATATGTCTTGAGCTCTGAACGGATTGCCTTGTTGCGGATACGTGCCTTCTCGGCGGTCTTAATACGCTTGACCTGAGACTTAATATTTGCCACGGTACAATAACCTTTCAAATTACCTGTATGATACACAGGATAACTACAAACGACAAAAGGGTATTATATAGCTCATAAAAGAATATTGTAGAAAAATCAAATATTCTACGCAAAATACTAAACTTCACCACGAATGAAGTCTAAGAGGGCTTCCCGTTCATTACGAACGTCGCCTTCTATAACCGCATTAAGCGCCCGCTTGAGAATATGCCCTACAGCAGGACCTGGCGCAACGCCAAGAGCAATAACATCGCCGCCATTGACCGAAAGATCGCGAATACTAAAAGCCCGGCTTTGTTCTTCGAGCGCAAGATAGGTGGCTTCTACCTTATCTATCTCTTCCAGCCTGCGCTCGGTGCATATGGGTGCATGAGCCAGCGTATCGGCCCTCTTAATACTGAGCAGATCCTCAAACATTTTTGGAGCATATTCTTCTGCTCCGGGGTAAGCCCGCGCAAGCCTTGCGAGCATGCGTCTTACACCGCGCTCCGTTGGCTCAATATGATGATCATGCTGAGCCACAAGAACACCGGCAATCGCAATGTCTGTCGCACGCCAGCGCAGGCGCTTAAATGCCGCGCGCACCAGTCGCGCGCCGTGCTCCTCGTGCCCGTAAAAATGACCGCGGCCGTCTTCGCCAACGGTAAAACACTGAGGCTTGCCAATGTCATGGAGAAGCGTTACATGCTTTACAAGTTTAGACGAGTCTTTCTCAAGCGCATCAAGCGCATGAAGACAATGCTCCCACACATCATAAACATGCCAGGTACTGCGCTGGTCAAAACCAACCATCCTGGAGACGGCAGGTATCACTTTAGAAACCACATCAACATATGAACGCAGGGCATTGACCGCATTTTTGCCGCAAACTATAGAATCATATTCAACCGAGACACGCTCGACCGCGACATGATCTATATCATCAACATGTGCATGAATGGCCTGAGATGTCTCGTCTTCTATCGAGAAGCCCATCTGGGAGCAAAAACGCACGCCTCGCAGTATGCGGAGAGCATCTTCATTAAACCGCTTGCCCGGGTCGCCTACTGCCCTGATAATTCCCTGTTCAATGTCATCACGCCCGCCATAGGGGTCTACAAGTCCGTCCTTGGGGTTCCACGCAAGCGCATTGATGGTGTAATCGCGACGTGCGAGATCCTCTTCTATACTGCGCACAAAGCGGACTCTGTCAGGACGCCGGTGGTCAGAATATGTTCCGTCACTTCTGAACGTTGTGATTTCAACGGGATGACCTTTTATCAAAACCGTCACGGTTCCGTGTTTTACACCGGTACCAACGGTTGGGAACCCCTTGCTTTCAAAGATTTCTCTTGTTTGATACCAAAGGGCATCTGTCGCCATATCAATATCATGAGCGCCGGAGCCCATAACGGCATCACGAATAAACCCGCCCACAACATAAGCCTGCTTGTTGGCGCTTGTAAGCACATCAAATGCAATCTGAGCATGCTCGGGAATAAGCGCTTCTATAGAAGGGGTACGGCATACGATATTCGTTTGTTGTTCCATATGTCTGTACCTCCTTCCTTTTGAAGCTTGTATACTATGCTTAGATACGGTTACGTTCAGACTTCTGTATTACCCGAGAGGGCGGCAATACACAATGTTCATCGCTCTCGCCTTATAAAAACGCTCTGAACAT
>JAFWFL010000114.1 GCA_017515595.1 Coriobacteriales bacterium | reverse complement strand
TGATTTCGGGTGCTGCTCAGATGGACGGCGCTATTCTCGTAATCGCTGCAACCGACGGCCCCATGGCTCAGACCCGCGAGCACATCCTTCTTGCCCGTCAGGTAGGCGTACCTTACATCATCGTCTTCCTGAACAAGTGCGACATGGTTGACGACGAGGAGCTTATTGACCTCGTTGAGATGGAGACCCGTGACCTTCTTACTGAGTACGAGTTCCCGGGAGACGACATCCCCATCATCCGTGGTTCCGCTCTTCTCGCTCTCGAGGGCGACGAGGCCTGGTATCCCGCAATCCATGAGCTTATGGACGCTGTAGACAACTACATCCCCACGCCTCCTCGTGACAACGAGAAGCCGTTCCTCATGGCAGTAGAAGACACTATGACCATTTCTGGTCGTGGTACCGTTGCTACCGGCCGTGTAGAACGTGGCGAGCTCCGTCTTAACGACCCGCTCCAGATCGTTGGTATTAAAGAGACCAACAACACCGTTGCTACCGGTATCGAAATGTTCCGTAAGTCCCTTGACTACGCACAGGCCGGCGACAACGTGGGCGTTCTTCTCCGTGGTATTAAGCGCGAAGAGATTGAGCGCGGCCAGGTTCTCTGCAAGCCCGGTTCAGTACATCCTCACACCAAGTTCACCGGTGAGGTTTACGTTCTGACCAAGGAAGAAGGCGGCCGTCACACCCCGTTCTTCAATGGCTATCGTCCCCAGTTCTACTTCCGCACCACTGACGTAACCGGTGTTGTACATCTTCCCGAGGGCGTCGAGATGGTTATGCCCGGTGACCATGTAACCATCACCGGCGAGCTCATTCACCCCATCGCTATGGAAGAGGGCCTTCGTTTCGCTATCCGTGAGGGTGGCCACACCGTTGGTTCCGGCGCCGTAACCACCATCATTGAGTAATAACTCATAGCATGTGTTAAAAGCCCGGCTCTTTTGGGTCGGGCTTTTTTATGTCTCAAGCCTGTGTACTCACAAGGTTAGAGATATCATGTGTAATAAATGGCGATTCTATATTTGTTAAGATATTTCTTGACATGTAACAGTCTGCCATATAGACTATCTCTTTGTGCCCATGTGAGTGGGTTTGAGTTATCAGGAGGATTTAATGCGCACCAAGATTACGCTGTCTTGCACCGAGTGCAAGCACCGCAACTACAATATGACCAAGAACAAGGCTACTACACCTGATCGCGTAGAATTTAAGAAGTATTGCCCGTGGTGTCGTACCCACACTGTTCATCGAGAGACTCGATAGTATAATGAGTTTCATTAATTAGGCCAGTAGCTCCAATGGTAGAGCGGCGGTCTCCAAAACCGTTTGTTGAGGGTTCGAGTCCTTCCTGGCCTGCCAGTTTATTATCGGCTCGCTATACTCCTTCGAGTTAGCGAGCTTTTTTAACAATGTAGCAAGTGTACCAGCGAGACATTAAGGATAGCCATGGCTTCGAGCAAGTCGAAGAACAAAAAAACAAAAGCACAGGCTCCTAAGGCTGCAGAAAAGCCGCAGCAGGAAGAAGCTCAAAAGAAGCCTCAGCAAGAAGAGGTTCAGAAGAAGCCTCAGCAGGAAGAGGCTCAGAAGAAGCCCCAAAAGGCTCAAAAAGATGCTTCCAAGGACAAGGCTAAAAGCAAGCAAAAGGACAACCGCTTAAACAAGAACGGCAAGCCAAAGCTCTGGGTTCGTATCAAAGAGTACTTTAACGGTGTCCGTACTGAGATTAAGCGCGTTGTTTGGCCCAAAAAAGAAGAGCTTATCAAGTACACAATAGCCGTTGTGGGCATGCTCATCTTCTTTGGTGTCCTTATTGCTCTTGTAGATGCGGCTATAGTTCCTTTGCTCTATGCGTTTTCAGGCTTGAGGGGGTAAAGCATGGCAAAGAAATGGTACGTTGTCCACACCTATTCCGGCTATGAGAAGAAGGTTCACGACGATCTTCTCCACAGGATTGAGACCTTTGGCGCCTCTGACTCCATTGTTGACATCCAGATTCCCAAAGAGATGGTGACTGAGGTCAAAGAGGGCGGCAAGCGTTCCGAGAAGGAACAAAAAATCTTCCCGGGCTATGTGCTTGTACGCATGGAGATGAATGACCACACCTGGTCAATTGTTCGTGATACTCCCGGTGTAACGGGCTTTGTGGGCGTTAACGGCGAGCCAATTCCGCTGTCACGCGAAGAGTTTAACAAGATCATGAACCGCACGGAACCCGGCCAGGCTCCCAAGCACACCGCCGTTGATATTGAAGTCGGTCAAACCGTCCGCATTGTTTCTGGTTCTCTTACTGATTTTGACGGCACCGTTACCGAGGTTAACCCCGAGTCCGGTAAAGTTCGTGTAAACGTAACTCTCTTTGGCCGTGAGACTGCCGTAGAGCTTACGTTTGATATGATTCGTTCTATCTAGTTTTTGGATCCCTTCGATGCTTGGCATCGTTGAGATATATGTAGGAGCAAAACCAAAGAGTTTTGCGTACTAAGAAAGAGAGATTGTTATGGCAAAGAAAAAGGTAGCGGGCTTTATTAAGCTCCAAATCCCTGCAGGTGCTGCTAACCCTGCACCTCCCGTAGGCCCTGCCCTGGGTTCTCGTGGCGTGAACATTATGCAGTTCTGCCAGCAGTTTAATGCTCAGACTTCTGACAAGGCCGGCACCATCATCCCTGTAGAGATTACCGTCTATGAGGACAAGAGCTTTGAGTTCATCACCAAGACTCCTCCGGCACCGGTTCTTATTAAGCAGGCCCTTGGCATCAAGAGCGGTTCTGCCGTTCCCCAGCGCGATAAGGTTGGCCAGCTCACTCAGGAGCAGCTCCGTCAGATCGCTGAGACCAAGATGCCCGACCTCAATGCCAACACTATTGAGGCAGCTATGCGCACCATCGCCGGCACCGCACGCTCAATGGGCGTAACCGTTGCTGAAGGCTAAGAACCATCTTAATTTGACCCATTAATCTGTGGAAGAGACGCAAGCCTCGTCAACACCACGAGTAGAAAGAAGTAAAACCATGGCACAAAAGCATGGAAAGCGTTATCGCGAGCAAATCGCAAAGTATGATCCCAAGAAGCTTTACTCACCGTTTGAGGCTCTTTCTTTGGTAAAAGAGACCGCAAGCGCAAAGTTTGATGAGTCGGTAGAGGTTCATTTTAGGCTCGGCGTTGATACCCGTAAGGCTGACCAGAACGTCCGCGGTTCAATTTCTCTGCCTCACGGCACCGGTAAGACCGTTCGCGTAGCAGTTTTTGCTGAGGGCGAGAAGGCAACCGAGGCTTTGAACGCTGGCGCCGAGGTTGTAGGTTCTGATGACCTCGTAGCCCAGATCCAGGCCGGCGAAATCAACTTTGACGCCGCTATCGCTACCCCCAACATGATGGGCAAGGTTGGTAAGATTGGTAAGATCCTCGGTCCCCGTGGTCTTATGCCCAACCCCAAGCTTGGCACCGTTACCATGGATGTTGCCAAGATGATTGGCGAGCTCAAGGCCGGCCGTGTTGAGTACCGTGCAGACCGTTACGGTATTTGCCACGTTCCCATGGGCCGTGCATCCTTTGACATCCAGGCTCTTGTTGAGAACTATCAGACCCTCATCACCGAGATTCTTCGCGTTAAGCCTTCTACCGCTAAGGGCAAGTATCTCAAGAGCGTAAGCGTTTCTTCAACCATGGGCCCTGGCATCAAGGTTGATCCGCTTATGGTCCGCAACCTCATGGAAGCCGCTTCGGCTGACGCTGAGTAATTGCAATGTTCTTAATGACCGTACGCGAGTATGGTCATATGGTGAAATCGAACTCCACAGCAAGATTTCACCGTTTTGGAGTTGATTTTTGCTAAAATACGCACGCTCAAAACGAGCGTATCAACGTGTTCGATCCTTCTGCCTAAGACAGCCGGTGCTTTTGCTTAAAGGCTTTTGCCGCCAGCCGAGGTGGTCATAAGGTTAGTCCTTCCGACCCCTGTTGTCTTTGCAGATGGCAGGGGTTGTTTTATTTCTTATGAAATAGCGGCCTACTCCAATATAGCAGGAGTGTCGCGCACGAAGGAAGGAGGTGCAAAAGGTATGGCTACTCAAAAGAAAATTGAGGCTGTTGCAGAATTCAGTGAGTCTTTGCAACAGTATGACGGCTTCTATGTTGTCAATTACTCCGGTCTTACGGTTAAGCAAATGGGCAAGCTCCGCAAGCAGCTTCGTGAGCTTGATGCTAAGTGCACCGTGTACAAGAACAACCTTGTACGTCGTGCTCTGAGCGCAGCCGAGAAGCCCGAGATGGGTGAGATTCTTGACGGAACCAATGCCATCGTCTTCTTTAAGCAAGACGCAGCTGCTGCAGGTAAGGTTCTTAAGGGTTTTGCTAAGGAGAACAAGGCTCTTGTTATTAAGGGCGCTCTTGTTGACGGTGGTGTTCTTGATGCTGACGGCGCCAATGCCGTGGCAGATCTTCCCCGCCGCAGCGAGCTTCTCTCTCGTGTTCTTGCTACAATGCTCAACCCCATGTCTCAAATCGCCCGCGTTGTCGATCTTATCCGCGAGCAAAAAGAAGAGGCTGCATAAGCTTCAACCCGTATGTTTCGCAACCAAGACGGTTGCATAAGGTTCGCTTCTGATACGAAGCTATTATTTTAAGGAGTTTTGTCATGGCTGTGACTAAAGAAGAAATCGTCGAAACCCTCAAGGGTATGACGGCGATCGAGCTTGCAGAGCTTGTTCATGAGCTCGAGGAAGTATTTGGCGTATCCGCTGCTCCCGTAGCTGTTGCCGTTGCCGGTGCTGCTGTTGAGGAAGAGGAAGAGAAGACCGAGTTTGACGTTGTTCTCGAGGGCTACGGCTCCAACAAGATCGCCGTCATCAAGGTTGTCCGTGAGCTTACCGGTCTTGGTCTCAAGGAGGCCAAGGAGGCTGTTGACGGTGCACCCAAGACCCTTCTCGAGGCTGTTAACAAGGAGAAGGCAGAAGAGGCAAAGGCCAAGATCGAAGAGGCCGGCGGCGCTGTCACCATCAAGTAGTTTATTGCCCATAATAAGCAAAAACTAATTTTCAAAGACCCGGGCTAAACCCCGGGTCTTTTTGTGTCTCTCATATAAATCTCGATCGGAATTCCAATAGTTAGAATGAGCGTATAGGGTAAGACCTTGGGTTCTGTGTTATACTTTTAAAACTAAATGGTATTGGCATGCTGGTAAGGGGCGGGGTGTATGGGTGCTCGGTATACGGTGGCTCATGTTCTTGAGTGTATGTTCAGAGAGGGATTGTTTGTTCGCGTAAGCATGGGGGCAGATAAACGTTTGCCGTTTGGGGAGCTGCCGTTTGAGTTTACGAATTTGACAATCTCTGATATTACGTTTAATTCAAGGGCTTGCAAGGCTAACTCGGCTTTCATTTGCAAGGGAGCCACGTTCAAAGAAGAGTACCTTTTACAGGCAATTCAAAACGGAGCAGTTATTTATATATCCGAGAAACCCTACGCTTGCGCGAGTATTCCCGGGATCATAGTTAAAGACATCCGCTCGGCGATGGCATGCCTTGCTACTTCTTTCTTTGAGGATCCGTCTCAAAAGCTCAAACTTGTGGCAATTACCGGCACCAAAGGCAAAACAACTATCTCGTTTTATGTGCGAACCATCCTGCAGCAGAGTCTAAAATTTGAGGATAAAAACGGCATTATAGGCGGCGTTATGATAGATGACGGTGTTTCCTGCGAGTCTTCTCACAACACAACGCCCGAGTCTGTTGAGCTGCAGCGCCATCTGAGCAACGCGGTACATGCCGGTTATACCGTTATGATTATGGAGGCGTCAAGCCAGGGCCTTAAGTACCAGAGAACAGCAGGCTGCGCGTTTAATATTGGGTGCTTTACCAACATCGGAGAAGACCATATTTCTGATATTGAGCATCCCACGTTCGAAGATTATTTCTCGTCTAAGCTTATGATGTTCAAACAAACAGAGCACGCTATAGTGAATCTTGATTCTGATTATTTTGACCGCATATTGCAGGCGGCTTCTGTTTGCAGGGACATCATGACCTATTCTCTCCATAACAGCCAGGCTGATTTATATCTTACATCGCTCAATCACAAGGGCGAAGGCGTATGGCTTTGCGAGGCATCTTATAAGGGAGAGACATTTACTTTTGAGCTCCCTGCCCTTGGTGTGTTTAACGTTTCGAATGCGCTGGCCGCAATTGCTATTTGTCTCCGGCTTGATGTTAAGCTTGAAGATATCATCAAAGGCTTGGCGCATGTCTCGGTCCCGGGCAGAACAGAAATTTATACAACACCTGATAAATCGCTCGTAGGTATTGTGGATTATGCTCATAACGGGATGAGTCTCGATGCGCTTCTCGCAAGCGTAAAAGAAGCATACCCTGAGCGCAGACTCATAGTAGTCTTTGGAGCAACCGGCAACAGAGGAACCCACAGGCGCGAAGGCCTTGGCAAGGCAGCCGCAGCTCATGCAGACGTGATTATACTTACTGAAGATGACCCGGCAGACACACCGCTTGCTGAGATTTGCGAAGAAGTGGGACGTCCCATTCTCGCTGCCGGTAAAACATACACTGTCATAGATGACCGCCAAAAAGCGGTGCGACGCGCAGTAAACCTCGCAAAGCAGGAGAGCTCGGTTGTTATTCTTGCAGGCAAGGGTATAGAAGACTCCATTGTGCGCGCAGAAGGAACCGTTTCATATCCCACAGACGCAGCGGTTCTCTGCCAGGAATTTGGGCTCCCTTGGAACGGTTATAGAACAGCCTGATCATCACATTCTCAACACACTCTTGATTATCCGGACAGAGTGTCACAAATTATATATGAAGATTGCGTGGATTCAAGGAAACAATCTGTATAAAATTGGAATGTATGGATTCTGAATATCTGTTTTTACCTGCAACGGAGGTCAAACGTCGGTAGTTTACTCTCAAATTTTCGCTTTGTCAATGAGGAGTTGACAAAAATTTGGGGTTTGTGTTAAATTATAAGGCTGCAGTACTATGCTTTTCTCTATTGTGAAGGAGGAAACGCCTGGTGGGTAATCTTGAAATAGCACCGATCCCTACACATGCGTATCGTGATAGGATAAGCTTTGGTAGCATTGAAAATGTTATGGAGCTTCCCAATCTCATTGCGGTTCAAAAAGAGTCCTTTAACCGCTTTATGAACGAGGGCCTGGCAGAGGCTTTCAAAGAAGTTTCTCCCATTGAGAACACTTCTAAGACGCTTCGCCTTACATTCCATGAACATGAGTTCGGCGATCCAAAGTATACGGTCGAAGAATGTAAAGCAAAAGATATCAACTATCAAGCGCCTTTGTTAACCAAAGTCCAGTTCGAGAATCTCGAAAATGGCGAGATTTCAGAGCAAATTGTCTTCATGGGCGATTTTCCGCTCATGACAGAACGCGGAACTTTTATTATCAACGGTTCTGAGCGTATTGTGGTTTCACAGCTCGTACGTTCTCCCGGTGTGTATTACTTCCGCGAGATTGATGCCAACAAGCTTGTTTACCGCGTACAGTTTATTCCTACACGAGGTGCATGGCTCGAGTTTGAGACCGACAAGCGCGGTTGCATTGTGGTAAGTATTGACCGCAAGCGTAAGCAGCCGGCATCAATGTTCCTGCGTGCTTTAGGCATTGCCGAGACAGACGAAGAAATCATCAAGATGCTCGGCGATTCCGAGATGGTTCAGCGTACCCTTGCGCGCGATACTACCACAACGCGCGACGAGGCTCTCGTTGAACTCTACAAGCGCCAGCGTCCCGGTGAGCCGCCAACGCTTGACTCGGCCAAGGCATTGCTCGACGGTCTCTTCTTTAACCAGGCCCGTTATGACCTGGCATCGGTTGGCCGTTATAAACTCAATAAAAAGCTCGGTCTCGACGTTCCCTCAGACGTCTTTGTTCTGACTCCTGAGGACGTTGTTGCATCGCTGCGTTATCTTATTTGCCTGCATGACGGTCTTGAGGGTTACGTTGTGGACGAACGCGACCACTTTGGCAACCGTCGTGTAAGGACGGTAGGCGAGCTCATTGGTAACCAGTTCCGCATTGGACTTTCGCGCATGGAGCGCGTGGTGCGTGAGCGTATGGCTTCCCAGGAGATCGACTCGATTACACCCCAGTCGCTTATTAATATCCGCCCCATTGTGGCTTCAATCAAAGAGTTCTTTGGTTCGTCACAGCTTTCACAGTTTATGGACCAGAACAACCCGCTCGCGGGCCTTTCGCACAAGCGTCGTCTTTCTGCATTGGGTCCCGGCGGTGTTGCAGGCCACAAAACCGGTTCTTCTCGTCGTACCAACGTTCCTACCGAGGCTCGCGACATACACAACTCGCACTATTCGCGTATGTGCCCCATCGAGACTCCTGAAGGTCCAAACATTGGTCTCGTAGGTTCTATCGCCATTTATGCCCGCGTCAATAAGTTTGGTTTCATTGAGGCGCCGTACCGCAGGGTTGTTGACGGCAAGGTCACAGATGAAATTGACTACATGACTGCAGATGAAGAAGAGAACCACGTAATTGCTCAGGCATCAGAGCTTTTTGACGAGACAACCCGCAAGTTTATTAGCGTTGACCCCATCACCGGTGAAATGCATGAGGCAACTCATGTTATTGCCCGTACCAAGGACTTCTACGGAGACTTTGGTACCCCGGCAGACGTTCCGGTATCTGAGGTTGACTATATGGACGTTTCGCCGCGTCAGATGCTCTCAATCGCGGCAACGCTCATTCCGTTCCTTGAGCATGACGACGCAAAGCGTACCCTCATGGGTGCAAACATGCAGCGTCAGGCCGTGCCGTTAATCAGGCCGGCTGCCCCGTACGTAGGTACCGGTATGGAGCTTCGTGCGGCAGTTGACTCAGGCGAGATTGTACGCGCAAAGCGCAGCGGTATTGTTGATTACGCTGACGCCAAGAAGATTCGCGTACGCACCGCCAACGGCGCAATCGATACCTATAATCTTCTTAAGTTCCAGCGCTCCAACCAGAGCACCTGCATTAACCATAAGCCTCTCGTATACACCGGTCAGGAAGTAGAAGAGGGCGACGTCCTTGCCGACGGTCCTTCTACAGACCGCGCCGAGCTCGCTTTGGGCCAGAACCTTGTTGTCGCTTACATGCCGTGGGAAGGCTACAACTACGAGGACGCAATTATTGTGTCCGAGCGCGTTGTTCAGCAGGACCTCATGACCACCATCAATATCTCAAAGCATGAGATTGATGCCCGCGACACAAAGCTCGGTCCTGAGGAGATTACCCGCGAGATTCCCAACCTGAGCGAAGACATGGTTGCAAACCTCGACTCCGACGGTATCATCCGCATTGGCGCCGAGGTTAAGGCTGGCGATATCCTGGTAGGTAAGGTAACGCCCAAGGGCGAAAGCGCACTTACTGCCGAGGAGCGCCTGCTTCGTGCCATCTTTGGCGCAAAGGCTCATGACGTTCGCGACACCTCGCTCAAGATGCCTCACGGTGCATACGGCCGCGTTATTGATGTTGTCCGCTTTAGCCGCGAGCGCGGAGACGAGCTTGCCCCCGGCGTTAATGACCTGGTACGTGTATATGTTGCCCAGCGTCGTAAGATTCAGCAGGGCGACAAGATCTCGGGCCGCCACGGCAACAAGGGTGTTATCTCCCGCATTCTTCCGGTAGAAGACATGCCCTACATGGCTGACGGCACGCCTATTGACGTTATTCTCGACCCGCTTGGCGTTCCTTCGCGTATGAACGTGGGCCAGCTGCTCGAGTGCCACCTTGGCTGGGCCGCTTCTCACGGTTGGAATGATGGTGGTGACGAGTATGTTCCCGGTCCGTTCTATGTATCGACCCCGGTATTTGACGGCGCTACAGAAGACGAGATTGCAGATGTTATCCGTCGCGCCAACAAGAACCTCATTGCCCGTGCGCATAACCTGTACGGCGATAAAACCATTGAGGCTCTTGTTCCCCAGCTCAACGAACAGGGCAAGATTTGGCTCTATGACGGCCGCACCGGCGAGCGCTTCCCCAACCCCATCACGGTTGGTACCAGCTATATCTTAAAGCTCGGCCACATGGTTGATGATAAGATTCACGCCCGTTCAACCGGTCCTTACAGCCTTGTGACCCAGCAGCCCCTTGGCGGTAAGGCACAGTTTGGTGGCCAGCGCTTTGGTGAGATGGAAGTCTGGGCCCTCTATGCGTACGGCGCTTCAAACGTGCTCCAGGAGATTCTCACGGTGAAGTCCGACGACACCCAGGGCCGCGTTAAGGCTTACGAGTCAATTGTTAAGGGCGATAACATTCCTATGTGGGGTGTTCCTGAGTCCTTTAAGGTTTTGGTTAAAGAGATTCGCTCGCTCGCGCTTGATATTGAGCCTATTGCAAACAAAAAGCCGGTCAGCGAAACGGCACAGGCTCAAAAGCCCGAGGACGAGACATCGCTTGAAGATCTTGAGTCCAAGGTATCTGCCTTTGCCCAGGATTTGTCTAACATTGACGCGGCAGCACTCGAGGATGACTTTTTGGATTCATTAGACATTGATTCGATTGATCTCGATTCATTGGATGATGTTATTGACACGCTTGCTGACGAAGATTCGAACGAGGAGTAATTGTGGCTGAATTCGACAACAACGACTTTAGCAGCATTAAAATTGGCCTGGCTTCTGCGGACCAGATCCGTAGTTGGTCAGCGGGCGAGGTAAAAAAGCCTGAGACCATTAACTACCGCACACTCAAGCCCGAGAAGGACGGCCTGTTTTGCGAAAAAATCTTTGGCCCAACCAAGGATTTTGAATGCTCATGCGGCAAATACAAAGGCATGCGTTTTAAGGGCATTGTATGCGAGCGCTGCGGCGTAGAGGTTACCACGGCTAAAGTACGCCGTGACCGCATGGGCCACATTGAACTTGCTGCCCCCGTTTCACATATTTGGTATTTTAAAGGCTCGGCTTCAAGCCCCATGGCTACGCTGCTTGAGATCAAGAACAAGGATCTCGAGAAGGTTCTCTATTTTGCTTCGAATATTATCACTCGCATTGATACCGATGCCCGCGAAGAAGACGCAGAGGATCTCCGCGAAGAGCTCGAAGCTGATCTTGAGGAACTCGACGCTGAATACGAGCGTCAGGCCGAGCGTATTCGCAATCAGAATGAAGAAGACGACGAGTTTGTCGACGAGCCTCTGACGCCAGAAGAGATCGCCGAGGAGATTGCTGATCTCAAAGAAGAGATAGAAGACGAGAAGTGGCTTCGCAACAAGGCCTTTGAGGAGTTTATGAGCCTTACTCAGAAGGATCTCGTGAGCGACGAGGTACTCTTCCGCGAGATGCGCAAGCATTACAGCATTTACTTTGACGGCGGCATGGGCGCCGAGGCAGTCCGCGAGCTTTTGGGAAGCATTGACCTTCACAAGCTCGCCGACGAGCTGCGCGTTATTGTAGATGAGGGCAAGGGCCAAAAGCGCGCTAAGGCTGTTAAGCGCCTTGAGGTAGTCGACGCTTTCATCAAGGGTTCAAACAATCCCACCAATATGATTCTCGACGTAGTTCCGGTTATCCCGCCTGATCTGCGCCCCATGGTTCAGCTCGACGGCGGCCGTTTTGCCGCTTCTGACCTGAACGACCTCTACCGTCGTGTTATTAACCGCAACAACCGTTTAAAGAGGCTTCTCGACCTCGATGCACCCGCAATCATTGTCAACAATGAGAAGCGCATGCTCCAGGAAGCCGTAGACGCCCTCTTTGATAACGGTCGTCGCGGCCGCCCGGTTACCGGCCGTGGCGGACGTCCTCTTAAGTCTCTCGCTGAGTCGCTTAAGGGCAAGCAGGGTCGCTTCCGTCAGAACCTCCTGGGTAAGCGTGTTGACTACTCAGGCCGTTCTGTAATTGTAGTAGACCCGCAGCTCAAGCTTCACCAGTGCGGTCTTCCCAAGGCCATGGCTCTCGAGCTCTTTAAGCCATTTGTCATGAAGCGCCTGGTAGAAACCGGCAAGGCTGAAAACATCAAGGGCGCCAAGCGCGCAATTGACCGCGGCAACCCCTACGTTTGGGACGTTCTCGAAGAGATTATTACAGACCGTCTCGTTCTTTTGAACCGTGCTCCTACCCTTCACCGTCTTTCGATCCAGGCCTTTGAGCCGGTTCTCGTTGAGGGTAAGGCAATCCACTTGCATCCGCTTGTATGCGCACCGTTTAACGCAGACTTCGACGGCGACCAAATGTCAGTGCATGTACCGCTTTCTGCCGAGGCTCAGGCTGAGGCCCGCGTACTTATGCTCTCGGCAAACAACCTCCGTTCGCCTGCTTCAGGTAAGGTGCTTACCGTTCCTTCTCAGGACATGATCATTGGTATGTATTATGTTACAACCATGGATGATCTTCCTGAAGGCGCACATCCTCATGCCTATGCTAGCTTTAAGGATGCCGAGAATGCCTACCAGGCACGCGCCGGTCTTGAACTGCATACACCCATTGAGATTCGTCTCGAGCATGACTGTGTGGTCTGGGACTCGTTTAACCATCCTGACGGAGCGATCCATAAGGCAGGGGAGCGCATTCTCACCACGGTTGGCCGCTCAATCTTTAACGCCTGCCTGCCGGATGACTATCCGTTTGTTAACTACCAAATCAAGAAGAAGGACGTTGCCGCTCTCGTCAATGACTGCTGCGACAAGTACCCGCTTTCCCAGGTAGAGTTCATCCTCGACAGCATCAAATCAGTCGGCTTCCACTATGCAACACGCGCCGGCCTTACCATCTCGGTTTGGGACGCCGTTATTCCGCACGAGAAGAAGGCCGAGATTTTGGCCCGTGCAGACGAGGATGTTGCAGAGATTGATGAGCAGGCAGAAGAGGGTCTCGTCACCATCGATGAACGTCGTCGTACGGTTATTGATGTGTGGAACGCAGCCGCTCAGGAAGTAGCCCGCGAGATGGAGCGCGGCTTTGAAAAGTCGAACCCCATCTACATGATGGCTGATTCCGGCGCCCGTGGTTCTATTACCCAGCTCCGCCAGCTTGCCGGTATGCGCGGCCTTATGGCAGACGTTAACACCAAGAAGGTTCTTAACACCAAGAAACCGCTCTCGCCCGAGACTGACCCGCGCGACCTCAAGGTTATTGGTCCTGACGCCATCGAGCTGCCCATTAAGTCTAACTTCCGCGAGGGCCTCTCGACACTCGAATACTTTATTTCTACCTACGGTGCACGTAAGGGTCTCGTAGACACCGCATCGCACACTTCTGACTCAGGTTATCTGACCCGTCGTCTTATTGACGTTGCCCAGGACGTAATTGTTCGCGAGTACGACTGCGGCACCAATGAGGGCGTTGCCTATGACATTTTTGACGAGAAGGGCGCGTTTGTAAGCGACCTCGTTGGCAGGTGTGTCTTTGAGCCTATTGCCGACCCCGAGACCGGTGAGCTTTTGGCTGAGGTTGGTTCTTATATCGCAAGCGTCGAGAATGTTGACGATACCTCCGCCATGCGTCCGAGCCTCCGTTCGTTTGCAGACGCCGGCATCACCTCGGTTATGCTGCGCTCGGTTGTTACCTGCTCATGCAGGCAGGGCGTTTGCCAGAAGTGCTACGGCTGGGATCTTTCTAACCGCAGGCCCGTCAATATTGGTACGGCCGTTGGCGCTATCGCAGCTCAGTCAATTGGCGAGCCCGGTACCCAGCTTACCATGCGTACCATTCACTCCGGCGGTGTTGCGGGTGAGGAAGACATTACCCAGGGTCTGCCGTTTGTTTCGCGCGCTTTCAACATTGTTAGCGTTAAGAACTCCAAGATCGTTGGTGGCCGCGAGGCATTGCTCTCTACCGTCTCCGGACGTTTGAGCTACGGCCATGAAGACGGCGAAGCTGTTCTCAGCGTTATTAACCCCGAGACCGGCGAGTCGTTTGACGCCCGCGTAAGCGAGCGCGACGTTGCCGACAACGTTTATGACGGTATGGAGATCAGCGCCGGCGACCAGATTACCAAGGGCTTTGTTGACTTTAAGCAACTGCGCGCACTGACCGACACCGCAACAACCATGCATCGTTTTGTGAAGACGGTCAAGGACGTTTATACCGGCCAGGGCGTAGAGCTTAACGAGAAGCACATTGAGGTTATTGCCCGCCAGATGCTCAGGCGTGTTCGCGTGACCGATACCGGTGATTCAAATTACCTGCTCAATCAGTATGTTGACCGTCATGAGTTTGAGGCCGAGGTTAACCGCCTCAAGCTCGAAGGCAAGACTGACGAACAGATTCCAAAGGCTCAGCCCGTTATCCTCGGTATTGTCCGTGCAGCCATGGCTTCTGATTCCTGGCTCGCATCTGCCTCGTTCGAACGTACGGCTGAGGTTCTTACCAAGGCCGCTATTGAGGGCAAACAAGACCACCTTGCCGACCTCAAAGCTAACGTCATTATTGGTAAGCGTATTCCTGCCGGTACCGGTATTGATGCTTACCGCAACGTTCCGCTTACCTACAAGGGTCAGCTCATCTCTACCGAGACACGCATTGGCGATGAGCTTCCCGAGTGGGCACCTGCACAGCTTCATGAGATTGAGGCCAAGATTCCCCGTCAGCCCGAGTGGGTTAACGGCAAGAATCCGTATGGCTTTGACGGCGGACTTTCGCACAACGGCCATATTCTTGCTCCCGAGGATGCCAAACTCTATCTCTTTGATGACCTTGGCGTTTCGCAGCGCTGGACCAACAAGTTCTCCGAGGTTGGCATTGAGACCGTTGGCGACCTCATTGGCAAGACAGAAGACGAGCTTCTGCGCATTGACGGCATTGGCGCCAAGGCTATTGAAGAACTCCGTGAGGGCCTTGAGGTAAGAGACCTTCTCTACATCCTTGAGCCTGATGATTCACTCGCAGATGACGAGGATATTTCTCAGCTTCTCGAGATGGTATTCTCGCCCGACGGCGAAGATATTCTCCTGGGTACCTCGGTTCCGTCATTGCGTCACTATGATGACGAGATGATTGGCGGCGCGGCTCCTCAGACAACCACCACTTCGAGTGATGACATCATTAACGAGAACTACGAGTCGCTCGACGCGCTTCTTAACTTTACCCGTAACCAGCGCGCTCTCGACAACGTTGATGATGACGAAATGATTGACGGCATTGATGACCTCGATGATCTCTCGGCATTGGATGCCCTTTTGCTTGACGACGAACCTTACAATGAGTAAGTAGACGTCTTTGATACAGCTTTATCTGTGTGAATATCTCATGCAGATAAAGCTGTATTATTTTGAAAATTCCGGGGAGTCTTATGAACGTTGCAGCATGAGATTGCCCGTTTAGCTGCGGGGGAGTGCTACGGGTATAGATACGCCCGGCTCCGTGGCATTTTGACAACAGCGGTGATGCGATGTATTCTACGCCACCGTGGCCGGTCCGGGGTGGACTGACCCTGTTCCGGTAAGCGATCCCGTTATCTTAAAGGAGTAGAGCTTTGCCTACCATCAACCAGCTCGTGCGTCAGGGACGCACCAAAGTAGCATCAAAGTCAAAGAATGCAGCTTTGAAGGGTAACCCTCAAAAGCGCGGTGTATGCACCCGTGTATACACAACCAGCCCCAAGAAGCCTAACTCGGCTCTTCGTAAGGTATGCCGTGTTCGTCTCGTAAACGGCATCGAGACCACCGCCTATATTCCGGGCGAGGGTCACAACCTCCAGGAGCACTCCATCGTTCTCGTACGCGGCGGCCGTGTACGTGACCTCCCGGGTGTTCGTTACAAGGTTATTCGCGGCGCATATGACTGTGCAGCAGTTGCCAACCGCAAGAAGGCCCGTTCCCGCTACGGCGCCAAGCGTCCTAAATAAGCAATTCTCAATGTAAAGGGCGCATGCGTCCTTAAGACTATTCTCTAAAGGAGTTATTACATGTCTCGTCGTTCCGGTGCGGTTCGCCGCGAAGTACAGCCTGACTTTGTTTACAACAACAGGCTGGTCACACAGCTTATTAATAAAGTTATGCTCAACGGCAAAAAGTCTCTTGCCGAGCGTATTGTTTACGGTGCCTTTGATATTGTTGCCAAGAAGACCGAGGGTGACCCCATCGCAACATTCCGTAAGGCTATGGACAACGTACGTCCTACCCTTGAGGTAAAGCCCAAGCGCGTTGGCGGCGCCACCTATCAGGTACCTATGGAGGTTAATTCTCGTCGTGCTACCGCTCTTGCCATCCGTTGGATTGTTGGCTTCTCACGCACCCGCAAGGAGAAGACCATGACTGAGCGTCTTGCAAACGAGATTTTGGACGCAGCAAACGGCGTCGGTGCCTCTGTTAAGAAGCGCGAAGATGTTTACAAGATGGCAGAATCTAACCGCGCTTTCTCGCACTATAGATTCTAATTGTAAGAACTAATCTTACAGAAATTGTTGAGGAGAAACCCGCATGGCCAGTAAGACCACTCTTGCCACCACAAGGAACATTGGCATCATGGCTCACATTGATGCCGGCAAGACGACAACTTCAGAGCGCATCCTGTACTATACGGGTAAGACGCATAAGATTGGCGAAGTGCATGACGGTGCTGCCAAGATGGACTGGATGATCCAAGAGCAGGAGCGTGGCGTAACCATTACCTCCGCTGCTACTACCTGCTACTGGAAGAAGGACGGTAAAGATTACCGTATCCAGATCATTGACACTCCCGGTCACGTAGACTTTACCGCTGAAGTAGAGCGTTCTTTGCGCGTTCTTGATGGCACTGTAGCTGTATTTGACGCCGTATCAGGCGTACAGCCGCAGTCCGAAACCGTTTGGCGCCAGGCTGAAACCTATGGCGTACCGCGTATTGCTTATATGAACAAATATGACCGTATTGGTGCAGACTTCTTTGCAGCAATCGAGTCTATGCATGAGCGTCTTGATGCTCCGGCAGTTGCCATTCAAATGCCCATGGGCGAAGAAGACCACTTCTGGGGGCTCATTGACCTCGTAACCATGACCGCTTGGGACTTTAAAGAGGACTCAAAGGGAATGATCTTCCCCGAGGCCATGGATGCGATCCCTGAGGAATTCCTTGAGGACGCCCAGCTTCATCATCAGGAGCTTCTCGACGAGGCTGCCAACTTTGATGATGAGCTTATGGAAATGATTCTTGAGGAAGTCGAGATTCCCGTTGAGAAGCTTAAGGCTGCTATCCGCAAGGGCACCCTTGCCTGCAAGCTTCATCCTGTACTCGTTGGTTCTTCTTATAAGAACAAGGGTATTCAGGAGCTTCTCGACGCTGTTGTCGATTACTTACCCAGCCCCATTGACCTGCCTCCCACCAAGGGTATTGACCCCAAGACCGAGGAAGAGTCTTCACGCGAGGTAAGCGACAAGGCCCCGTTCAGCGCTCTTGCATTTAAGATTATGACCGACCCCTATGTGGGCAAGCTTACCTATCTGCGCGTTTACTCGGGCAAGCTCACAAGCGGTTCATATGCTTACAACTCAAGCAAAGACGGCCGCGAGCGCATTGGCCGCATCCTTGAGATGAACGCTAATGACCGTCTTGACCGCGAAGACTGCACAACCGGCGACATTGTTGCCGTTGTTGGTCTCAAGAACACCACCACCGGTGACACCCTCTGCGACGAGCAGAACCCCATTATTCTTGAGTCAATGGAGTTCCCGGAGCCCGTTATTGACGTTGCCGTTGAGCCCAAGAGCAAAGACGAGCAGGCTAAGCTCGAGCTTGGTCTTTTGAAGCTTGCAGAAGAAGACCCCACCTTCCGTGTTCACACAGACCCGGAGACCGGCCAGACCATTATTGCCGGTATGGGCGAGCTTCACCTCGAGATTATTGTTGACCGTCTGCTCCGTGAGTTCCACGTAGACGCCAACGTTGGTAAGCCTCAGGTTGCTTACCGTGAGACCGCCGGCAAGGCAGTCCAAAATGTTGAGGGCAAGTTTGTGCGTCAGACCGGTGGCCACGGTCAGTACGGTCACTGCGTCATTAACATGGAGCCCAATGAGCCCGGCGCCGGTTATAGCTTTGAAAACAAGATTGTGGGCGGCGTTATTCCCAAAGAGTTCATTCCTTCTGTTGACAAGGGTATTCAGGAAGCACTTCAGTCCGGCACCATCGCCGGTTACCCGGTTGTCGACATCAAGGTTGAGCTTATTGACGGTTCATACCACGAGGTTGACTCCTCGGAGGCAGCATTTAAGATTGCCGGTTCAATGGCAGTCAAAGAGGCTCTTCGCCGTTCGAACCCCATCCTGCTCGAGCCTGTTATGTCGGTAGAGGTTGTTACCCCCGAGCAGTACATGGGCGACGTTATGGGTAACCTCTCAAGCCGCCGCGGCAAGATTGAGGGTATGGAAGATCGCAAGAACGCCAAGGTTATTAAGGCAAAGGTGCCGCTTGGCGAGATGTTTGGTTATGCAACAGACCTACGAAGCGCAACTCAGGGTCGTGCTGTTCATACGATGCAGTTCAATTCGTATGAGCCCGTACCTAAGTCCATTGCCGACGAGGTCGCAAACAAGTCTGGCAAGGCTTAAAGAGTTAAGCAAGTAACGGTATGTGGGTTTTGATGATGCATTCACCAAAACCGACCCTGTAGCATTTGGAGGTACTACGTTGGATTCGCAAAAGATCAGGATCCGTTTAAAGGGATTCGACCATGAGATTCTCGACCAGTCGGCAAAACTCATTGTTGACACCGCAACTCAGACCGGTGCCCGTGTATCTGGTCCCATCCAGCTGCCCACTGAGCGCAGCCTTTACACGGTTATCCGCTCACCGCACGTAAACAAGGACTCACGTGAGCAATTTGAGATGCTTACCCACAAGCGTCTCATCGACATTCTCGATCCTACCCCCGGCACCATTGATTCGCTTCAGCGTCTCGACTTGCCAGCCGGCGTAAACATTGAGATTAAGCTCTAATCAGAGTCAGTCAGAAACTTGACAAAAGGTCTGTCCTTTTGTTAGTCTGACAGAACCTGACAAAAGGTTTATCCTTTAATCAGGTTCTGTTGGAAAATAATGTAATTATTGAGATTGTTTTCCAATCTCATGTGAAGCACAGTCTTTGTATAGTAATATATAAAGGCTGTGCTTTTTGCATGGCTATTATTGGACGCGGTCCACTGGGGGAGCCGGAAGGGCCGGCTTTGGGCCCATGACCGCACGAGGGTGAGGATCACCATGATCAATACGATTCTCGGTCGTAAGATCGGGATGACCCAGGTTTGGAACGACCAGGATGAGGTTGTTCCCGTAACGGTCATCCAAGCAGGTCCCTGTGCCATCTCACAGGTAAAGACCAAAGAGACTGACGGTTATTGCGCCGTTCAGCTCGGTTTTGGCGACATTAAGGAAAAGAATGTCACCAAGCCGCTCAAGGGTCATTTTGCAAAGGCCGGTGTAACGCCTGTCCGTTGGCTGCGTGAGGTTCGCGTGGCTGAGGGCGAAGAGCACTCCGTTGGCGAAGTTGTTACCGTTGAGAATTTCGCTGATGTGAAAAAGGTTGACGTTACCGGACGTTCCAAGGGTAAGGGTTTCCAGGGAACCGTCAAGAGGCACAACTTCAATCAGGGTCCCACAACACACGGTTCACACTTCCACAGGACTCACGGTTCTGTTGGTCAGTGCTCAACTCCTTCACGTGTACACAAGGGTGTTAAGATGCCCGGTCACATGGGTGATGAGCGTGTAACTGTTCGTAACCTCGAGGTTGTACGCGTAGACGCAGAGCAGAACATCCTTCTTGTTAAGGGTGCAGTGCCCGGCGCCAAGAACGGCCTCGTCATTGTCCGCGTGGCCTAAGGGCCTAGTTAGTTACAAGCCCAGGCTGAAGGAGAAAGACAATGTCTACGATCGAAGTTAAAGACACAGCAGGCAAGAAGGTAAGTGACCTTGAGCTTGCTAATGAGGTATTTGGTATTACGCCAAATATTCCCGTAATGCACCAGTGCGTGCGTTATCTGCTTGCTATGGACCGTCAGGGAACCCATAGCACCAAGGGTCGCTCTGAGGTAAACGGCGGTGGCCGTAAGCCTTGGCGTCAAAAGGGTACCGGCCGTGCCCGTCAGGGCTCAATCCGTTCGCCTCAGTGGCGCGGCGGCGGCGTGGTATTTGGACCCACCCCTCGCGATCATGCTTTCAAGATGAATCGCAAGGAGATCAAGCTTGCTATGAAGAGCGCTCTCTCTGCAAAGCTTGCAGACAATGAGCTTGTTGTTGTAGATAAGTTTGATTTCGAGAAGCCCAGCACCAAGGCAGCAGTTGCCTTCCTCGAGGCTCTCGGCGTTGCCGGTAAGCGTGTAACCATTGTTTTGACTGATGAAGCAATGAATGCCGCGCTTTCCTTCCGCAACCTCCAGAACGTTACCATTCTCTTTGACCGTGAGATTGATACGTATTTCATGCTCGACAACAACGTGCTTATTCTTGCACAGCCCGTTGCGACCCGCTTAGGGGAGGTGCTTGCATAATGGCAATTTATGATGCACACAATGTTATTATTCGCCCCATCGTATCTGAGGCATCTTTTGATAAGATGGAGATGAACAAGTATACCTTTGAGGTAGACCGTCGTGCTGACAAGCCAATGATCCGTAATGCCATTGAGGAGATCTTTGGTGTTCATGTTACACGCATCAACACTCTTTGGGTTAAGCCAAAGCCAAAGCGCGTTCGCGCTCAAGCCGGTTATACCCGCACCTGGAAAAAGGCTGTAGTAACCCTCGCCGAGGGCGAAACTATTGAGATCTTTGGTAACCAGGCTTAATTATTGTGATATTTAAGCCCGGTGAAAACCGGGCTTAAATAAGTAGTCGGGTGTTAAATGGATACACCCGGAACCGTGGAATGTCCGGGGTCAGAAACACGAGACAGTCGTCTCACTCCCATGTGTTTTGTGGCAATCGGACGAAGGGAGTTTTCGATGGGAGTTAAGCAATACAAACCCTCGTCGCCGGGTAGGCGTTATCAGACTGTATCTGATTTCGCTGAGATCACGACGAGCAAGCCGTACAAGCCACTGCTTGCACCGCTTTCAAAGAAGGCCGGACGCAATAACAGCGGTCACTTGTCAATGCGCCATCAGGGTGGCGGACACAAGCGTCGTTACCGCGTTATTGACTTTAAGCGCAACCGCGACGGTATTCCGGCAACCGTCCTTACTATTGAGTATGATCCTAACCGCTCTTCACGCATCGCTCTTATTGAGTATGAAGATGGTACCAAGTCTTACATCCTTCAGCCCAAGGGCCTCAAGGTTGGCGACAAGGTAGAGAGCGGCAGCGGCGCCGACATTAAGCCCGGCAACGCTATGACACTTGCCGACATTCCGGTTGGTACTCTTATCCATGCCGTTGAGTTCCAGCCCGGCAAGGGTGCAGCAATTGCACGTTCTGCAGGTACCTCAATCCAGCTCATGGGTAAAGAGGGCAAGTACGCCATCGTACGTATGCCTTCCTCCGAGATGCGTCGTGTTCTTTTGACCTGCCGTGCTACGGTTGGTGAAGTAGGCAACGCTGAGCATGCCAACATCAGGATCGGCAAGGCCGGTCGCAGCCGTTGGCTCGGCATCCGCCCAACAGTTCGTGGTACTGTTATGAACCCTGTAGATCACCCGCATGGTGGTGGCGAGGGTAAGAACCACACTTCCGGCCGTCCTTCTGTTTCACCTTGGGGTCAACCCGCCAAGGGCTACAAGACACGCAGCCGTAAGAAGCGTTCTAACCACATGATTATTCGCCGTCGTAAGAAATAACACGTAAAGGAGAAGACCTCATGAGCAGAAGCCTCAAGAAGGGGCCTTTCGTCGAGCCCAGGCTACTCGGCCGTGTTATCGCCATGAATGAATCTGGTGATAAGCAGGTTATTAAGACTTGGTCTCGTGCGAGCACCATCTTTCCTGAGATGGTAGGCCATACGATCGCAGTACATGACGGTCGTAAGCACATTCCTGTGTACATCACAGAGTCAATGGTAGGTCACAAGCTGGGCGAGTTTGCACCCACACGCACGTTCCGTGGCCATTCGGCAGATAAGGGCAAGAGGTAATGAGCGAGCAGACTAAAGTTATGGAAGCCAGGGCACAGGCCCGGTATATTAGGATCTCTCCCCGTAAAGCTCGTCTTGTTGTAGACCAGATTCGTGGGAAGAAGATTGACGATGCACGTGCAATTCTTCAGTTCTCTGAACTCGGTGCATCAGAGGTTGTTTTGAAGGTGCTTAACAGCGCTGTAGCAAATGCTGAGAACAACCATGGTATGCGTAGTGCAAACTTGTGTGTAGCACGCACCTATGTTGACGAAGGTCCAACTCTCAAGCGCATTCGTCCGCGTGCTAAGGGCCAAGCTTCACGCATTAACAAGCGTACCTGCCATATTACCGTCGTCGTTGCACCTCGAAAGGAGGCGTAATTCAAATGGGACAGAAGGTACATCCAATAGGGTTCCGCATTGGCACCACTGAGGATTGGCGCTCTCGCTGGTATTCTGACAAGGACTACAAGGAGACGCTTGAGAATGACCTTGCCATTCGTAAGTTCTGCGAAAAGCGCCTTAAGGATGCAGCACTTTCTCGCGTAGAGATTGAGCGCGCCGGCGATAAGGTAAAGGTTGTTATTTACAGCGGCCGTCCCGGTATTGTTATTGGTAAGAAGGGCACCGAGATTGAAGCTCTCCGCAAGGAGATCGAAGAAGTATCCGGCAAGACCGGTGCTAATCTCTCGGTAGAAGTTATTGAGATCAAGCGTCCCGAGCTTGATGCCCGTCTGGTTGCACAGAGCATTGCCGAGCAGCTCGAGCAGCGCGTTGCTTTCCGTCGTGCTATGCGTAAGTCAGTACAGGCTGCACGCAAGAGCGGAGCAAAGGGTGTTCGTATTCAGTGCACCGGTCGTCTCGGCGGTGCCGAGATGAGCCGTCGCGAGTGGTATCGTGAAGGCCGCGTGCCGCTGCATACCATTCGTGCAAAGATTGACTACGGCACGGCAACCGCTCATACCATCATGGGCGCTTGCGGTGTTAAGGTCTGGATCTATCTTGGCGAGAAGTTGCCCGGACAGCCGGCTCCTAACCCTGCACTCGATGGCGCACCCCGTCAGCGTCGCGACGGTCGTCGCACTGAAGGTAGGAGGTAGTATTCATGCTTGCACCTAAGCGCATTGCTCACCGCAAGGTGATGCGTGGCTCTATGAAGGGCCAGTCAAAGGGCTGGACCAAGCTTAACTTTGGCGATTTTGGCCTGGTTGCAATGGAGCCCCATTGGATTACAAACCGTCAGATCGAAGCCGCTCGTGTTGCTATGACGCGTTACATGAAGCGTGGTGGCCGTGTATGGATCACTATCTTCCCTGACAAGCCTATTACTAAAAAGCCCGCCGAGACCCGCATGGGTAAGGGTAAGGGTAACCCAGAAGGCTGGGTAGCAGTGGTTAAGCCTGGTCGTATCATGTTTGAGATTGGTGGCGTTGACAGCGCCATTGCAATGGAAGCTCTCCGCCTTGCAGCTCATAAGCTTCCCATTAAGACTAAGGTCATCACCCGTGCCGAGTCAGACGCGATGGAGGCCAAATAATGAAGCAACAAGAAATCAAAGCTCTTGCAGACGAAGATCTGCGGGCAAAGTTGAAGGAATGCCGTACTGAGCTGTTTAATTTGCGTTTTCAGATGGCAACGAGCCAGCTCGACAACACTGCACGCGTGAGTACGGTAAAGAAGGATGTTGCACGCATTTTAACTGAGATTCGTGCACGCGAGCTCGCGGCCCAGAAGAACATGGAGTAACACATGAGTGAAGAACGCAACCACCGCAAGGTTCGTCAAGGTGTTGTTGTTTCGATCATGGGCAATAAGTCCATTGTCGTTGAGACAACCGAGCGCAAGCGTCATCCCAAGTACGGTAAGATGATGACGCAGAACAAGAAGTTCCATTGCCATGATGAGAACTGCGAAGCCAATGTTGGCGACACCGTGCGTATTATGGAGACACGTCCACTTTCTGCAACAAAGCGCTGGCGCCTTGTTGAGATTATTGAGCGTGCAAAGTAGTTTTTTGTCGTAAAAGATCTGATATGTATGCCGCACGAGTGGGCGTACCTCTATCAAATTAGCATCGTTCGGAGGATGCAATGATTCAAGAAGAGACCATTCTTAATGTGGCCGATAACTCAGGTGCACGCGTGGTCAAGTGTATTAAGGTACTCGGCGGTTCAAAGCGCCGTTATGCCGGCGTTGGCGACGTCATTATTTGCGCCGTTCAGGAAGCTCTTCCTAACAGCGGTGTCAAAAAGGGTCAGGTTGTGCGCTGCGTAATTGTACGCACCAAGAAGGAAATTCGTCGTAAGGACGGCAGCTACATTCGTTTTGACGACAATGCAGCAGTTCTTATTGACAACGGCGGTAACCCCAAGGGTACCCGTGTATTTGGACCGGTAGCTCGTGAACTCCGCGATCGTAAGTATCTTAAGATCGCTTCACTTGCACCTGAGACACTGTAAGGAGTAGTGTATTATGCCTAAGCTTCACGTCCGTAAGGGCGACACCGTAAAGGTACTCTCAGGCAAAGATGCTGGCGCAACGGGTGAGGTTCTGAGGGCTCTTCCTCAGCAGGGTCGCGTAGTAGTCAAGGGCGTTGCCATTGTTAAAAAGTCGGTTCGTCCCAGCCAGAACAACCCTCGTGGCGGAATCATCCAAAAAGAAGCACCAATTGCTGCTGCACGTGTTCAGCTTATTTGCCCTGAGTGCAAGAAGCCGACTCGCGTTAACCACAAGGTAACCGAGGCAGGTAAGAAAGTCCGCGTTTGCAAGAAGTGCGGCCACGAGTTTTAAACATATTTGTTTATAATTTGTGTATAATTTAATTATATCGTGTTAATTCAGGTCTCAGCTTTATTTTGGAAGCTGGGACCTGTATTATTTCAAACTTGGCTTTCGCGGCAAGTGCGAAAGGTGCCAGGTTGGAAACCCGGCACATTAAACCCCAGTAAGGAGTTCTTTGTATGTCAGAAGCACCACGTTTAAAGCAAACCTATGTAAATGAGGTTCGCAAAGCACTTCAGGATAAGTACAACTACAAGAATGTTAACATGATCCCCAGGCTTGAGAAGATTGTTGTTAACATGGGTGTAGGCGAGGCAACCTCTGATTCCAAGGCTATTCAGGCAGCCGTTGAAGATCTTCGCACCATCACCGGCCAGCAGCCCACTATTGCTCACGCACGTAAGTCCATCGCTTCTTTCCATCTGCGTGAAGGCATGGCTATTGGCTGCAAGGTTACCCTCCGCGGCGACCGCATGTGGGAGTTCTTTGACCGCCTTGTTTCTACTGCAATCCCTCGTATTAGGGACTTCCGCGGTATGTCTACCACCTCGTTTGACGGCCATGGCAACTATTCCATGGGTGTAACCGAGCAGCAGATCTTCCCGGAGATTCCGTACGACAAGATTGACCGTGTTCGCGGTATGGACATCACCTTTGTTACCACCGCAAACACCAACGCCGAGGGCGAAGATCTTCTCCGCTTCCTTGGTTTCCCCTTCAAGAAGTAGTGGTTTTTTACCGCTGCATCTATAAAGTTTTGTCAAAAAAACGATGTGTGTGTAAGGAGGAAGAGTGGCTAAGAAATCGATGATCGCCGCAGCTGCACGTGAGCAGAAGTTTACTACTCGTGAGCATAACCGTTGCATGCGATGCGGGCGTCCGCACGCCTATTATCGCAAGTTTGGTTTATGCCGTGTTTGCTTCCGCGAACTAGCCAGCAGGGGCGAACTCCCCGGAGTCAGAAAGGCCAGCTGGTAAAGCTGACGTAAGGGGACCTGGTCAAAGAGGTGTGCACACTAAGGGTGTGTACAAACCATTGAACAGTCTCATCTTGAACTATAGGAGGAATCAATGAATCTGAGCGACCCGATCGCAGATATGCTTACGCGTATTCGCAATGCTAACTCTGCGAACAAGGCCACGGTCTCGATGCCAACAAGCAAGAAGCTTGTCGAGATCGCTCGCGTTATGAAGGAAGAAGGCTACATTACAGACTACGTAGTGGAGTCAGGAACCCCTCATGACGATTTGGTAATTACACTTAAGTATGGCGAGCGCCGCGCAAAAATTATTCGCGGAATCCGCCGCATTTCAAAGCCCGGTCTTCGCATTTATGCGGGCAAGGATGAACTTCCCCGTGTACGCGGAGGTCTCGGCATCGCAATCATTTCGACCTCAAAAGGCTTAATGACAGACCGTGACGCCCGTAAGCTTGGCGTTGGCGGCGAAGTCGTTGCCTTCGTTTGGTAACGGACCCACTGGAAAGGAGCATTAACCGTGTCACGTATCGGTAAAAAGCCCATCCCGGTCCCTGCCGGCGTAGATGTGACCATTAATGGCGGCGAAGTCACCGTTAAGGGTCCCAAGGGCGAACTTTCAAGAACTTTCAGCGATATCATTACTATTAAGCAAGAGGGCAGCGAGATTATTGTTACGCGCCCCGATGACTCTCGTGAGGCCCGTTCACTTCACGGCCTTACCCGTACCCTCATCGACAACATGGTTGTTGGCGTTTCGCAGGGTTTTGTTAAGAAGCTTGAGCTCCAGGGCGTAGGTTACCGTGCAGCTCTCAAGGGCAAGAACCTCGAGATGGCTCTCGGTTATTCACATCCTGTTATTATTGAGCCCCAGGACGGCATTGAGTTTGAGGTACCTGATAACACCCACATTCTTGTTAAGGGTATTAACAAGGAAGTTGTTGGCCAGGTAGCCGCTGACATCCGCAAGAACCGTCCTCCCGAGCCTTATAAGGGCAAGGGCGTTCGTTATGACGGCGAGTATGTACGTCGTAAGCTCGGTAAGGCTTCTAAGTAGTCCGTTGATAGTTTTCGGCGCTTATAAGCGTCGGCGTGTACGAGGAGAGTACGTATGAACAAGCACAAGGCGAAGCAAATGCGCCTCGCTCGTCGCCATCGCGCAATACGCGGAAGCATCACGGGAACACCCGAGAAGCCGCGCCTTTGCGTGAAGCGTACGAATGCAAATATTTATGCAATGATTATTGATGATATCAAGGGCCACACTCTGTGCTCAGCATCTACCCTTGACCCTGCTTTTAAGGAGACCGGCAAGGTTGGTTCTAACAAGGATGCCGCAGCATTTGTAGGTGAGCTTGTTGGCAAGCGTGCCATCGAGCTTGGAATCACAACGGTTGCTTTTGACCGTGGTGGCCACCTGTATCACGGACGTGTAGCCGCGCTTGCTGATGCTGCGCGTGGTGCTGGCCTGGTTTTCTAGAAGGAGTGAGAAATGCCCCGCAACCATCAGCAGAACAATCCTGAACCCGAACTTCAGGAGCGCGTAGTTCTGATCAACCGTGTTTCGAAGACCGTTAAAGGCGGTCGTCGTATGTCACTGTCTGCGCTTGTTGTTGTCGGAGACGGCAAGGGCAATGTTGGCATTGGCATGGGCAAGTCTGCAGAAGTGCCGCTTGCCATTCAAAAAGGCATCGAAGATGCCAAGAAGAACATGTTCTATGTTCCCGTAACAGAAGAAGGCACCATTCCTCACGACATCGAAGGCACCTACGGCGCCGGTCGTGTTGTTTTGAAGCCCGCTGTTCCCGGTACCGGTATTATCGCCGGCGGTCCGGTTCGTGCTCTTTGCGAGCTCGCCGGCATCCGCAACATCCTTTCTAAGTCGCTTGGTACAAGCAACTCAATGAACATTATCAAGGCTGCCGCAAGCGGTTTGGCACAACTTGATAGCAATGAGTCTGCAGCCGAGCGCCGTGGTATTACCGTTGCCGAGATGTTTGTAGGCAAGGAGCGTGATTAATCATGGCTAAATCAACCAAAACTCTGCGTATTACCCAGACCAAGAGTGAGATTGGCTATGCACGTGACCAGCATGACACACTCCGCTCATTGGGTTTGCGTCATATGGGTTCTGTGACCGAAAAGCCGGATACACCAAGCGTACAGGGCATGCTTCAAAAGGTGCGCCACTTGGTGACTGTCGAGGAAATTTAGGAGTTATCAATGCAGTTGCACGATCTGTATCCCGCTGAGGGGTCGCGTAAAGATAGGAAGCGCGTCGGTCGAGGCAATTCTGGTTATGGCGGCACCACTGCCGGCCGTGGCCAGAAGGGTCAAAAGTCGCGTTCGGGCGGCGGCAAGGGTCCGGGCCACGAGGGTGGTCAGATGAAGCTTGCCATGCGCTTGCCCAAGTTGAACGGTTTCAACAACAAGTGGCGTGTAGAGTATCTCGGTGTTAACATCAGCCGCATCAATGATTTGTTCAATGATGGCGACGTAGTAGATGCTGATGCCTTGGTAGCAAAGAACGTTATCAAGAACGTCTGCACTCCCGTTAAGATCCTTGGTGACGGCGAGCTTACCAAGAAGCTTACCGTTAAGGTAGACAAGTGCTCAGCCAGCGCACAGGCTAAGATTGAAGCTGCAGGAGGGACGGTAGAGTTACCGTGCTAAAAGCATTCCTCAATGCGTTCCGGGTTCCTGAGCTAAGAAAGAAGATACTCTTTACTCTCGGAATTATTGTACTGTACAGAGTCGGTGCATATATTCCGTTGCCCGGTATTCCATTTGGGGACCTGGTTGGCCAATTTGAGAGCGCTAATGCAGGTATGGCT
>JAFWFL010000113.1 GCA_017515595.1 Coriobacteriales bacterium | reverse complement strand
GGCTGACCGCATGCTTGATATGGGTTTTTGGCCTGATGTAAGCAAGATCATAGAAGCAGTTCCCAATGAGCGTCAAACGCTGCTCTTCTCGGCCACGCTCGATGACTCGGTTATGAAAACCATTGGGAAATCAGTTCGCGATCCTAAGCATGTGGAAATTGCCCGCAAAGGTACTACTGCCGAGACCATTACCCAGTATGTTGTACCCATTGCACAAAATCAAAAGAATGAGTTTCTGGAAGCCCTTCTTGACGAGAAAGGCGCCGAGCGCGTTATCATCTTTACGCGCACCAAGTCGCGCGCCGAGGTTTTGGCCGAGCGTCTTAACAGCGAAGGCTTTAGCGCCGAGGCTATCCACGGCGACCGCAGCCAGGCACAGCGCAGCAGGGCTCTCCGCAACTTCCGCGAAGGGAACGTAGGCGTCATTGTTGCAACCGACGTTCTTGCCCGCGGCATTGACGTAAGCGACGTAGACCACGTTATTAACTATGACGTGCCTACAGATCCCGAGGATTATATCCACCGCATTGGCCGTACCGGCCGTGCGGGTGAAGAAGGCTATGCGGTTACACTGCTTACCAAGAGCGAAATTTTTGATTTCGCCTGCATTGAGCATCTTATGAAGCGCACCGTTGCCGAGCTTGAGTTTGAGAACTTTGATTTTAACGAGAACCGCCCCGAACTCGATCCTAACCGCGATCCCAATAAACTCCCGCGCAAAGGCGGCAAGGGCAAAGAGAGGAGCGGTAAGAACGAGAAAAGCGGCCGTAAGCGCGAAGACAGAGAACGTACTCGCGAGCATGGCGAAGGCGCATTCCGCGAGGGCGACCGCAGCGGACGAATTGAACGCCAGGGCAGTAAACACAACGCCGGACAAGGCAACAAACTCCGCACCAAAAAGATCGAAGCACGCGTTGAGCGCGTTGCCGCAAACTCTGCTATTCTCGAAGGCGAGCAGGTACCAAGCCGTGCCAAACGCCGCGCCGAGAGCTTCTCGAATGAAGCAAAACGTCAGGAACGCATCGAGCGCAGGCAAAAACCCGCAAAAGCAAAGCCAGTAAAGGAAAAGCCCGCAAAGGCAAACCATCCTGGCAAAAAGGACAAGCCTGCTGCCAAAAAGGCCGAGTCTGCCGGCACAAAGGCTGCTGAGACCAAGACAAGCGCCGAACGCCGCAGCGCTTATGCCCGCAAGCCCCAGACAAAACCGGCTCAACAAGAAACCTCCCGCAAACGCCGCCCCGGCGACCGAGGAGGAAAGCGCTAAAAACAGCCAATTGGCTTTGTTCTGAAACCATTATTTGGATTAAATATCTCACGAATAGTATGCCAGGGAACCTCACCGTTCCCTGGCATCTTTTATGCGGGTTTTCTTTGGGAAATTATAAGGCCGCAGAGTACCAGGATGATTCCTATGATGATGTAGGGGGCTATGGGCTCTTGGAGGATTATTGCTGCACCTATGACGGTTATTGCGGGCTGGAGGTAGATGTAGACGCTTGAGGCTACGGGGCCTATGGCTTTTATGGCGTAATTCCAGGTTGAGAAGCATACGGCGCAGGCTACTATACCTAAAAAGAGCATGTTGAGGGTGTTGGCGGGGTCGGCAAAGCGTTCTAAGCCAAATTCGAAACCGTTCATAAAAGCAATGGGGACCATGAGGACTATGCCATAGGCAAATATTCTCCGGGTTATTTGCAGTGCGCTGTAACCCCAGGTCATGGCTTTGTCGAGAAGGACTGAGTAGATGCCCCAGGTTGATGCGGCGGCACATGCGAGCAAGTCTCCTATGGGGCTTGCGTGAAACTCGCTGTCGCCAAAGCTAATGAGGGCTATGCCTGAAATTGCTACGACAAAACCTACAAAGAAGCTTAAATGAGGCCGGGATTGTTTGCCTTCCAGAGAGCCTGCTATCCATGTTGCCAAAGCGGTAAAAAGCGGTGCGGTCGAGACAATTACGCTTGAGTTTGAGGCAAACGTATAGGTAAGCGATAAATTCTCGAACAGATAATACCCGCAGGTTCCTACGGCTCCCGCCAAAAAGAGCACAGCCTCGCGTTTGAGACCCAAAAACCGTAACGGTTTTGGACTTCCCACACAAAGGGCTGCGTATCCCAGAACAAAGCGGTAGAGCAAAACTTCTACCGCGGTAAAAGATACCAGAAGCACTTTTGTCGAGACAAACGTGAGACCCCATACAATTGACGTTCCCAGCGCGAGTAAATGCCCTGCAAGTTTTGTATTCTTTATCATCCGGACTGTAGACCGGCCTCCTTGTATTAAAAACCTATTTGCGCAGTTATCTGGTCAAAGGCGCTGTTAGTCTATTCTTGTAAATCTATCGGCGCCCGCTCCGCACATGGGGCATCTGAAGTCTGCCGGGAGAACTTCGGCCTCGGTCTCAACCACATACCCGCAAAGCTGGCATCTAAAGTGATGCTTAATGAGTAAAACCTCGGGTTCAACAGCCGGGTCCGGAATAAGAGCCGGGAAGATTTCTGGAAGTTCTCCGGTTACCTCTGCAGACGTTACGGGAGCGGCTTTGCTTACAGAACAAACAGGCTCAAAAACGGGATCGCATTCATAATCTGCTTCAATATCCACTACAAGCGTTGGCGCGCCGTTGCAGGGTTTCTCGGACTGTGCTGAAGAGGCAAAATGTGCTCCAACCAAAGATTCAGCGCTTTCCTCGGCTTCTTCTGCCTCAATACTCTTTTTTACCTCAGGCACTGCTGCAACCGGAGGCTCATCAGCAATAAATGCTGATGCTTTGGGCGGAGTTATGCCTCGTAATACGGTGTGATAGTATGAATAGGTCATAGGCTCGTATGAGGTATCAACCACCAGTGCATCGGTCACATTACCAATGATAACTTCATGTGTTCCCACGTCTACCGTGGTCAGAACCTCACACTCTACAACCGCACCGGCCGCCTTGGTCACATACGGGAGGCCATGCTCGGTATATGCTATTTCATAGCCCTCAAACTTATTGATCTCGGCTGAGGTTTGGAATCCAAAGGTACCCACGAGCTGGATATCAGCTGTCTGGGTAAGGCAGGTAACCGCAAAACGGCGCGTCTCCTTAATAGCCGCATAGGTAGCATTGCCGCGATTGATAGCAACCATAACCCGGTAAGGATCGCTTGTAAGCTGCATACCGGTATTTACCACGCAGCCCATAGGTCTCCCTGCTGCATCAAATGCTGACACAATATAGACACCATATCCAAACTGACGCAATGCCTTGGTATTCATACAAGCCTCAACTTTCTCACGTCATGCCCAACAACATTAACACGTTAAGCATATCATGTTTTGGAACTAAATAAACCGGCAATTATTGCGTTGAAACGCTAAGGAACTGTATAGAAATAAATTGAACAATTCACGGTACGTGAAGTTTAGCATGGTAGGGCGGAGGAGGGAGCAATACTGGCGGTCTTGCGACTGACGACAACCGCACCATGCGTAACTTCACGCAGCGTGAATGTTCAATTTATTTCTATACAGTTCCTAAAGACTTGGTTAAACTTATGTGATACACCTTGCGTTCGCTTATCTTTTGCATAGCATGCATACTCACATATTTTCAGGTAGAGAGGAAATGCCATGGAGGAAACCAAGCCAACAGGTATCAAAGCATTCCTGGCCCGCAAAGACATTGAGATTTCAGGAAAGCGATACGGTATTGACGCCATGAGCGCTATGGCTCAGGGTCTCTTTGCGTCGCTGCTTATTGGCACAATTTTTAACACCATTGGTAATCTCTCAGGCATGAGCGTCTTTAATGACATTGGTGGGTTTGCCACATCTGTTGCGGGTCCGGCTATGGCTATTGCCATTGGCTATGCACTCAAATGCCCTCCTTTGGTGCTTTATTCACTTGCCGCCGTTGGTTTTGCAGCCAACAAGTGCGGCGGCGCCGGAGGACCGCTCGCCGTTTTGGTCATTGCGATTATTGCTGCCGAGTTTGGCAAGGCAGTTTCTAAAGAAACCAAGGTCGATATTCTTGTTACACCGGCGGTAACGGTATTTTTGGGCGGGGTTTTGAGCATTCTCATTGCCCCCGGTATTGGCTGGCTTGCTTCCCAGGTTGGCACGTTTATTATGTGGGCTACAGAGCTTCAGCCGTTCTTTATGGGCATTCTTGTGAGTGTTGCTATTGGCGTAGCGCTGACGCTGCCCATTTCAAGCGCAGCAATTTGTGCCGCTCTTGGACTCACGGGTCTTGCCGGAGGCGCTGCTTTGGCAGGTTGTTGCTCGCAGATGATAGGCTTTGCTGTTCTGAGCTTTCAGGAAAACGGTTGGGGCGGCATTGTGTCTCAGGGCATTGGCACCTCGATGCTCCAAATGGGGAATATTGTACGTAAACCAATTGTCTGGCTGCCTCCGATTCTGACCTCAGCTATTGTTGGACCCGTCGCAACGTGCATCTTCCATCTGGAGCAGAATGGTGCTGCCATCGCAAGCGGTATGGGTACCTGCGGCCTGGTTGGACCAATTGGTGTTATCACCGGATGGGTAGACGCCGGCTTTGAAGCGGGGTTATTTGAGTGGACAGGCCTTGCGCTGGTTTGCATTGTTCTGCCGGCGGTTCTGACTTTGCTCATTGGCTGGGGATTCCGCAAAGCCGGCATTATTGAGCAGGGCGATCTCGCTCTCGAGCAGTAGCGTGCAGGTATGAGATATCTCAGTTATGTGGTAGAGCCCGAGAAGGACGGCTTTTTGCTTGAGTCAGTACTCGAGCACCGGCTCCACATATCCCAAGCCATGATGCGCCGGGCAAAGTTTCATGACGAGGCTATTTTGGTTGACGGTGAACCTGCGCGCCTTTTGTCACATGTACACACCGGCCAAACGGTAATGGTTGATGTCTCGGATTCCTGGCGCGAATGCGAAGAGTCTGATGTATGCCCGCAGCCTGGCGACCTCTCAATACTCTACGAGGATGATGATCTGCTCATTCTCAATAAACCTGCGGGAATTGTTGTGCATCCTTCCCCCGGACACAAACAGGACACGCTCGGCAACTATGTTTTATACTATTTGCAGCAAAAAGGTACTGACTGCAAACTTTTGTACCCCGTACACCGGCTTGATATAGGAACAACAGGCATTCTTGTATTTGCAAAGCATGCGTATGCGCGAAGCCGCATGCAGGATTTTATGGGCACAGATGTTGACCCGCAAGCCCTGGATATACTAGCTCAGCAGCCGTGGTCTTTAGACAAAAGCGGTCTTCTTGGCTGCGATGAGGTTAAAGAAGGAGTTTTTAAGCGTACCTATTTGGCATTGTGCTGCGGTGTGTTTCATGAACCCCGCGGTACCGTAGACGCACCTATACGGCGCATCACCGAATTTGGTTTACGCCGAGAAGTACACCCGGACGGCAAGCGAGCCATTACCCATTACGAAGTGCTTCGAACAATCGATAACACGATGTCGCTGCTTGCCCTGCAACTTGTCACCGGCCGCACGCATCAGATTCGTGTTCATATGGAACACCTGGGGCATCCCTTGGTAGGAGATGAACTGTACGAAAGTCCGCTGCCTCTTTTGAATCACCCGGCGCTCCATTCATGGAAGCTTTTAGCAACGCACCCGGTAACAGGAGCGCTGCTGGAACTCAGCGCTCCTCTCCCTGAGGATGTACGTGCACTTATAGACAACCGTGTGTCAGATTAAAGGCGCACAGCACCGTTTTCATCAAAATAGTAGGTAATGCCATCAATGTTGTGGTTGCCCACATACATGATGCCTGTCGCCATGTCAAAGTAGTAGGTTTTATTTCCTAAAGTGAGCCATCCCAGATGGGCGGTACCGTCGGAATCAAAATAGTACCACTGCCCGTCAATTTGCTTCCAACCGGTTTGCATGGCGCCGCTGCCGCTAAAGTAATACCAGTAACCACCAATACTCTGCAGACCGATAACCATTGCTCCGCCTTTGGGATTAAGATAATAGCGGGAACCGTCGATGGTTTGCCATCCTTTTACAAGCTTTCCGTTGGAGGCCATATAGTACCATTTACCGTCGTCTTTAATCCACCCGGTTTGCATGGCGCCATCATCATCAAAGTAATACCACGCGTCATCAATTGATGCCCAGCCAACGGCCATTTTGCCGCTTGAATTGCAGTAATACCGCTTGTCTTTATACTTGATCCAACCCGTCTGCATTTTGCCATTGTCGCCCAGGTAGTAATAAACACCATCAATCTTTTGCCAGCCGGTGCGCATCTTGCCGTTACTGCCTAGGTAATAATACACGTCGTCTATCTTTTGCCAGCCGGTGCGCATCTTGCCGTTGTCACCCAGGTAGTAATAAATATCATCGACTTTTTGCCAACCGGTACGCATTTTGCCGTTGTTGCCAAAGTAATAGTAGTCATCTTTTATTTTGCCCCAGCCAGTTTGCATTTTGCCGCTGCTCGTAAGATAGTAATGATCTCCGTCCTGATTGAGCCAGCCTGTGTACATTTTGCCCGATGCACTGAAGTAATAGTACTCACCATTGATCTTTTGCCAATCAGTGCGCATCTTGCCGTTTTCGCCAAAGTAATAACGCTCACCTTTGATGGTCGCAAATCCGGTCTGCATCGCTCCGGTATCAGGATTCAAATAGTACCAAATGTCATCTATTTTTTGCCAGCCGGTAAGTTTATTCCCGTCGTTGTCGTTGTAATACCAGGTATCACCGTCTTTATACCAGCCGGTTTTAATCTTTACCGGAGCCGTTGGGGTTTCTTCAGGCTTTTGCTCCTCGGGCACCTGAGTTTCTTCAGGCTTTTGCTCACTGGGCACCTGGGTTACAGTTTTGGTTTGGTTTTCTGCGGTATTCTCGGTCTCATCTGTTTTGTCAAACGCTGTTAAAAATGCCTGAATAATAGCAGCATCTCTGTCTTGGTCATAACTCAGTGTACCCGCATAAACACATGCCGGAACCGCTGTCATAACCAAAGCAGCAGAAGCCAAACCAACAATCAATTTACGTGCCCGCATAAAAACCCTCCTGCTTACGAGTCCTCGTCAACTCTCTGTTTTCTCATATACCATACTATCATATAAAATCAATCATAAGTGTCGCGTAAAACTACTTTTACCTTATGCGGCTTGGTCAAACTCTGAATCTTCATCTCCCAAAAGAAGCGCCAGCGCCGGAGGTTGATCAGGAACTGCCATTGCTGACGCTACATAGGCATCAACATTGCGCTGTATTACATCGAACGAAGCAAATCCTGAGTTAAGAACTGCGATGTTAAACTCCTTCACGTCAAACTTATCGCCAAGTTTTTCAGCAGCTTCTACACGCATGGCTTCAAGCTGAATATAACCCATAGCATACGGTGCATATAACAGCTGTATATGTCCAAACGAGTCAATTAACAGTCTATCAAACGGCTCGGTTAACCATTCTATTCCAATATCAATTCCACACGCTTGCAGCATACGAATATACTTGCCCAGACCCAAGTCATCAAGCAGTTGAGAAACAGCACCGGTTACGGTCCAACCGTCGTAGTTAACAGCGATATCAGTCAATGCACCTATGCATACGTCTGCAATAAGCAGATCAATCGCTTCACGTTTTTGCGCAAACGTAAGATTATCAAAACTATCGACCGCATGTATTTCTACATATTTGGCATACCCTTCTACAATAGATAAGGTATTGGTAAGTATTATCATCTCAGGACACACATACTCCCTCACATATGCATAGTGGTACATGTGACCCGGGTATCCTTCATGGGCAATTGTCAGGAAGGTATCAACGTCATTAAGGGTATCCTCGTCGCCTTCCTGGACATAAATAGCGTTAACACTGCGGTCATCAATAGTTCCGAGAATATAAAGACCAACAACGCTTGATCCCATAATCTCCGGATCAAGCGATCCAATCTCATACTCTAACCCCTCAATCAGAGGATACTCAGAAGCCGACATCTCAATCAAGGCTTCAAGCATTTCTTCATAGCTTTCAAAGCCAAGATCAGGTAAATCCTCTTCAAGCGCATCTGCGCCATAGTTTAAATAATCAAGGACAGCTTCTAACAAGACTGAAACAAGAATCGCCTTGCCTTCTTCTACCGTCATATCGCTTCCGGTCTGAACACGCCAGTTAAACTCATAATACTCCTTACCATACGGTAAATTGGCATAGGTGCCATGGTTAACCAGACCCAGGTCTTCGAGATTTTGGAACTCCTCGGCCAACAGAGCATATGCGGGGATAAACGACTCAACAAAAGCATTGTGCAAGCGCTCTTTATAGCTGCTTGCGAGTTCCTCGTCAAGGCCAAGAGCATCAATGCTTTCATAATATATGGCTTCAAGCTCGGCTACGCTTTCCTCAGAACCCAACGTGTTGCAGCTTTCAATCACTGATTCCGAATTGGCCAGTAATGTACCTCGTTCGCCCTGCTCATATAAATAATCAATTATATAATCAAAGGTAGGATATACATCGAGCACATATGCGATGGTTTCTTCTATATCTTCTTCACTTTCAATAGAAGACAGGCACAGCGTTAAATAGATGTCTGCCTGCAATCCTGATCCATCCTGAATCACCTGCTCATAATAAGCAAAACGCGGACTATAAAGCAGAAGACCCAAACCCAAGCTCCGGTTCAGCGTATCATAAATATCCTGCTGCTGCGGAGACAAGCTAGCATAGTCAAACGCCTGAAGCTCATCAAGGGTATCAAGCGTAGCGGCATAACAATCGGCATAATATTCTTCGCCCAGCTCAATTCCCCAGGTAGGAGTTATAGCCGACATATCGACCCCGTAGCTTTCGGGATCAGCCAGAAACTGATCTGCATAGCTATAGTTGTCTTGAAGATACGCAACGGTAAGCGAGTGAATAAACTCGTCAAACTCAGGGTTATACACTTCCTCTTCTTCTGCTGCTTCTTGTACCTGTGCAGGCGCTGCTTTAGTGGGATTGTCCTCCTGCACGCCCATAAAGGAGCTCTCAGCAGCAAAAACAGGAGTAACTTGAACTGCCAAGCATAAAGCACAGACTGCAACCAGGGCCGCACACACTCCGGCAATGCGCTGCATCAAACCAGTCTTACTCTGCTTTTCTTCTCCAAACATAGCGTCTCCTTATAATAGGCTGCTTAGAACGCTCATAACAACTTCTACATGGGCATCGCTCGCGTTAAGGCAAGGCAAATACACAAGCGGGTGCTCCTGCGCAGACAAGCCCGCCTTTTGCAGGGTTTCACTCCACACAGGTTGAAGCTCATAGCCAATATCATAATATGTCTCAAGGCAGTCGACCGAGAAATTAGGACAAATCATATAGAGTTTACCGTTTATTCCCTTTTTAACTATCTCGGCAAAAACATCGCGTACAAACGGAGAAACCCAGGCACGCTCTTTGTCAAACCGGCATTGGTAGCTAATGAACCATTGGTCTTTGTCCAAACCCAGTAAGCGCGCCACGTTCTCTGAAGTCAGTTGTGTCATATCGCGGTAGGTATCACCGTTGTTGATGTCAACCATGGGAACCGAGTGGTAAGACAAGAGCAGGCGGTCGCCTTGGCTGGGATCAAACTCAGAATTACGTACGGTATCTGCGATTGCCTGCAAATAACGCGGGTTAGCGCTGTAATCAGGAACAACCTCAAGTTTGCCTTCCCAGCCGGTTTCTTTGGCAGCTTCAAAAGCCTGATCTGCCACAATGCTCGCCTGGCTAAACGCATTTTGGGGATAGAGCGGCAAAACAAGAAGACGTTCATAGCCCTCTTGCTTCAAAAACTTCATGACGGAGGGAAGACTCGGCTGCCCAAAGCTCATGCCCACTGCGACTTTAACATCATAGCCGGCTTCTTGGTAACGCTGCGTGAGTTTCTGTGCAAGTTCTTTATGGTCAAGCAGGAATTTAAAACCGTCTTCAGTCCAAATATGGCTGTACTTCTCGGCAGAAGTAACACTGCGCTTAGGGATAATAAAATGCTTAAGGATAAACGTCCAAATATGCGGATTCATGGGGCAAATGCGCGGATGGCTTAAAAACTCCTCAAGATACACCCCCACCGCCTCGGGCGTAGGTGCCTGAGGCGTGCCGGTATTTGCAAGAATAACAGCCGTACGCTTGGCTTTTGGCGCATGTATAGATTCAAAATGCGCATCATTGTGTGTAGTCACTAAAACCCCTCTTCCCAACACATGATATATTGATAAACATATGATATCAAAACTTACCCGAGAGTATATGAAGAGGGAGTTTTCTCTACATTTGGCCGGAGCATGCGGTACAAAGACGACACATAGAGCACAAGAGGATGCTTAGTGATGCAAAAATTGTCTTATTATCCGTGGGCTTATCTTAAACATTTGTCAATTCATAGCCTGCGGTTGTCAGTGCATCATATTTGACGCGAGACTCTCCAGAATCCGCGCACCCGTTTACGCACCTCATTGCCACAAACTCGACCGGGTGTACAAGTTGCAGACACAAACTCAACCGTTTGCACAAGCCGCCGGCACAAACTCGAGCGTTTGCACATCATCAAAGGATGGGTAGCAAGGACTTCTCCGATCAGTAGTCTTATTACCTGGCCTTTTAATAAACTTCGGAGAAACCCTCGTTGATCACAACCCACATTTCATCGAGATCGCACTAGCAGAACGTGCAAACGCTCGAGTTCGTGCCAACGGGTTGTGCAAACGGTTGAGTTTATGACACAGCGCCTCTCGTAAACCAGGATCTGTGCCTGTAAGCCTCTGAGGGGCCGTATTGGACGAGTTATTTGGGTCGTTTGGTTCTGGATCTGAGGTTGTCGAGAATTTCTTTGGCGCGAGAGTAGGATGGGAGGCGGAAGCCTTTTACGCGCTCGTTGGCGTTGCGGGCTATGGGGGTCATGTCCTGGACAATGGCTTGTATATGAGTCTCGTAGAACTCGGTACTCTTTTGTTTGAGTGCATTCAGTTTCTCGGCTCTGGCTTCTGTTGCGGTATCAACGTATCCGCTCATCTGCTCGTTGAATTGGTTATCCAGAGCTGAGACTTTGCGCTCAAAATCACTCAGGGCGTTAATGGTAACCGTGCAATCAATAGTCATAATAATCACAATGATATACGCAATGATGTCTACGAGCACAGGGTGCATAAGGCCAATACCCGCCACCCACAGCGGCTTAACAACATAGATGGCCAAGAGGCCTCCCGCCGCAAATGCGAGCGAAGCCGGGATGCAAATCTTTCCCTTATAATTCAGGGGAAGATTGCTGTAATCCCACCAATATGCATGAAAGAACTTCTCAAGTATCCAATAGGTAATAAGTTCAAGCACCATGCTGCCAAAAAACGAAATCAGCGCAACTCCCCACCAGGTCAATGAGAAGCCAAAATAAGAAATGCATTGCTCAAGCAGGATAAGCGCTACAACACCTACGCCGTAAATTGGACATAACGGGCCAAATAAGAACCCGCGGCGTTCCCATTTCCTTGAGTGAATAATGCTGTAAACCGTTTCGAATATCCAGCCAACAATACTACATACCGCAAACAATATGATATAAGCGCTAATGCCCATGATTATTACCTCTGCAGTCTCCGGCCAAAACGTTTACATGTCTCGCCCAAAGAACACCACTTGTCTACGATGGTTACCAGCACCGCTTCTTTGCTTTTGGGTAACCGGGTAGGCGGGAGCGGCCACATGTGGCTCAGAATAATATTCTCCACAACGGGGTTAATCTCAAAGTATTTAAGGGCATTCTCGTGCGCATAAACAGGATGCTTGGTAGCATGATGCGGCTTTGAGGTGGTTCGGTCATGCCAGTCATACAGATAGAGATCATGCAAAAAAGCGCCGGTCACAAGGTTCTCCATATTAACACGGAGCTTCAAGGTACAAGCAAGCTTATAGCAGGTATGCGCCACCGACATACAATGGTCATAGGTAGTTGTTGTACCGTGCTGGATATAGCATTTCATCTGTTGAGCCGCGGGATGCCGGGCATACGGAGCAATAATCTCTTGAAAAGCAATATCCGCATCCAGATAATCACCCGGAGCATCAACAGACAACGCAGTAATCCCAGCCAAAGCAAATCCTCTCGCAAACACATCTCACATCATGAAATATGTTTCATTGCAAACTCGTTTGCAGATTCTGAGGATAGCACAAAGAAACATGACAAAAATCAGGCACTCAGCTCTTTAATCGCATCAACTTCGTCAGCAATAACCTCTTCTTCAAGGTGTACAAAGCCGCGGGTTACCTTGGCAAGTCCGCGGTAAAAACGAGTGTTGGCAGTGTCTGCTATGGCATCGCAAAAGTCATCTGTCCAGTTGAGCTGGTGCTCGGTGTGAAACTTTTGAACGGTTGTTGCTTGGCTCAGAGCGGCTGCATAATCGCCTTCTTCAAGAGCTGTGTTAATGCGGGTAAGCAGCTCGGCCAAAAATTCGAACTCAAAGGTCGCATGGTCTTCCGGTGTATGAAGAGACTCGTCAGGCTGAATATGCGCATCGCAATACATCTTATAAACTTCATCACGTGCCTCCTGCATCAGGAGTCCTGTTTCTGAAGTAAAGACGCTCTCAAAGGGTGTAGCCGCAAAGCTTGTATAGTTGCCCGCTGCAAGGAAGGTGTGTGCATAGTCAACAGCGAGCTCCTGGCGCGTGCCGGTGTTCATTTTACGCAGGTATTTGCGCATGTCCTCAAACCCCTCAGCAATCAGCGGGTCATCACCGCTCATACCGTCAAAATTGAGTTTTGCAATTGTCTCAATTTGCTGCTGGGTCAGTTCTTTAAAATAACAATAAGCAAGTATCTTATAAAACGACGCGCGGCCTGCATTTACGGCAATTAATTCGTTAACCAGCTCTTTGCGCTCAGCAATTTCCATGAATAGCTCCTTCACAAATAAGAGTGAGGTGACAAAAGCACGGGGGCATTTGCCACCTCCAGGGGCAAGTCGAAAGGAGTAACATGAATGACACAAACAACATGGAGAGGGAATAGGTGACAAAAGCCCCCGTGCCTTTGTCACCTGAGGGTTTTTTATACCATGGGCATCCAGGGAGAATTCACACTGTCAGACATGGGGGCAAGAGTCGAGAACTCCTGCCAGTCTGCAATCTTCTTGGAGAGAATATACCTGGTAACCGGTGTGTTACCCACATCAGTCAAGCTGTGGATGTTCTCCTCACCTGCAGCAGCCAATGCCTGGGAAACATCGCTCTCAGGATCATCAAGGTCGCCAAAGAAGCGGGCGTTACCGCAGCATACGGCCACACACGCGGGCTTCTCGCCTTGGTCGGTAAGCTCTTTGCAAAGGGTGCACTTTTGAACAACGTTCAGGGTGTCGTCATAAGAACGAACCTTATACGGGCAGGCATCCATGCAGAGCTGGCAGCCAATGCAGGTTTCCTGATCAATGAGAACCACGCCGTCCTCACTGCGGTAGCTTGCACCGGTGGGGCAAACCTCGATGCAAGGTGCGTTTTCGCACTGCTGGCACTGGAGCGGCAGCCAGTACTGGCTCAGGTTGGGGAAGGTCCCCATAGGCCCTACCTGGGGCACAAAGTTCCATTTAACGCCCAAGGCAATATCGTGCTCGGTTTTACATGCGACCTCGCAGGCATGGCAACCAATGCACTTGTCGAGGTCGACTACAAGACATTTCCTACTCATTGGCGTAGTACGCTCCTCCCGTGAAATCGCTGGCTTGCGGCATCCACGGCTGGAAGTCCTTGGCGTCATACCAAATACCTTCGGGCTTTGCGGTCTTCTCAATCTTTACACGGATGCCACGCAGGGTGTAAGTACCAAACTCCGGATTATAAAAGCCGGTATTCTTGGTGAGAACGTTCATGTTCTCAGTGGTCCAGGACTTGCGGCCGTCACTGCCGTCCTGCAGGAACTCGGGGTTCCAGAAGCGCTCCATATACATGGTGCCCGTCGCAATACCCTTGGTAACACGGGCAACGCCGTAAACACCGTCAGCAACGATGGCCTGAGCATCTGCAGTAAGCTCTTTGCCGGGATTAAACTCGGTGTTGGGGGCATCAACGCTCGGAGCAATGGTTGTCGCCTTATCAAGACCGGTAGTAATATCGCGGAAGACGTCAAGGCCGTCAGTACGCGGTGACTTGAGGTTCACCCAGTCGCCATCGGCGATGCCGTACTCTTGGGCGGTTTCGGGGCTCATCCAAACCTCGGCTGCCGGATACAGCTCGCGCAGGTAGGGGTTGTTGCGCAGCGTGCCGTGATGGAAGTAAGGAATACGTCCCTCGGTCAACGTAAGCGGATACTCGTCACCGTATTGGGTCTCGTCCTCAGGTGTGAAGTAGTAGGGCATGGGGTTCCAGTCAATAACGCTCGGCGGCATTTCAAACGACTCGTTGCCGTGACGGCCAATATAGAGCATCTGGTCTGCATAAGGACCGCACTTCTTGGGATTGTCCTTGATATCTGCCGCAGCGGTCGAGAAGCCCGTGTATGTCTGAGGTGCGTTGGGATCTGCTTCTGCAGCTGCTCCGCCTCCGGGACCACCGGGGCCGCCCATACCACCACCGGCGGTTGCAATCTTGAGATAACCGTCATAGGCCGTGCCTCCCCAGTACTCATCATCGGGGCACCATACTTCGGGCATCTTGGCGCGAGCTTCTTCCATGGTGGTAATCTCGGGGTCAGCACACTGCTGGGCAACATAATCCCAATAATCGTTGATGGTCTTCCAGTACGGAGCGACCATGGGATTGCCAATCTTCTCGGCATCCATGCAGGCTTTCATGTTGGGATCATAGGTGGGCGAATCAGGATCGCTCATGGCCTCGGCAATCTTGCCCCACATCATGATTTCGTCGGCAGCTTCAAAGAGGTTGGTCACAGGAACACGCAGGAGGTTCACGTTCAAACGCCCCTGAGCAAAGGAGTTCTCAAGCCACTCGCAAATAGGGAAGACTACGTCTGCCGCTTCTGCGGTGAACGACGTGGGATACATGTAGCCGTGGACAATAAGGTCAAGCTTGGGAATGGCCTCAATCCAGCTGGCAGCATTACCAAGAGCGGCGAGCTTGTTGCCGGAACGTTCGATCCAGACCTTTGGCTGGTACGGCTCACCGGTAAGAATTGCACTGAGAACCGTGGGGATGTGCGAATGCATCCAGCCGCCCAGGCCCTTGTGCTCGGAGTAGCCAAGGCGCTCAAGCACAGCTTCGCTCTTTTGGAACTCATAACCGCTGCCGGGACCCATAAATCCCGGCGGGAAGATGGTGGATTCAGCACCGGAAAGGCCGGTTGAGCTGGCTTGTCCGCGGCCGGGGCCAACGCTGTTCGCGGGGCAGCCTGCATGCCACAGGTGGGATGTCATGCAGTCGAGAGCCGCGGCGCCAATAGCAGCCTGGGCAGAACCCGGGTACATGTCGGTTGCAACACCAAGGCTAATGCCGCCGTGTGCGGTTGAACAATAGAGCTCAATGGCTTCGGCGATCTTCTCGGCTTCGCAACCGGTAATAGCTGCGGTGGTCTCAAGATCAAAGGGTTCACAGCGGTCTTTATAAGCCTGGAACGCAGTCTTGCAGGTAATAACGCTGCCGTCCTTTAGCATAACGTCAACCGTGCCAAAGAGCTGCGGATGATAGGTTCCGTCATTGTCAGGACCAAGTGCAAATGCCTTGGTGACCTTGCCGGTCTCGGTATCAAAGTAAACATAGCCTTCGTTTGAAGCATCAACGTCGTCAAAAACCTCGCTGGCACGCAACAGCTTGCCGTCTGCGTTGATATCCATGGCAACAGGAGGCAGGCTTACCTCATCGCGTGGGTCTACCAGGAAGGGCAGGTTGGTCCACTGCTCACAAAAGTCCTCGTAACCGGGAATCTTGGCATAGAGCTCGTTTTCAATAATATAGTGCATCCAACCAAGCATCATAGCCATATCGGTGCCCGGCTTAAGGGGCAGCCAGACGTCGGCCTTGCTTGCGTCAGGAGTAAAACGCGGGTCAACCACTATAGTTTTGCAGCCGTTAGCGCGGAGCTCTGCCACGCAGCGGCCCGAGGTTGACGGAGAATGCCATGCAGGGTTGGTACCCCACATTACATATACCTCGGTTATGTTGCCGTATCTTGCCGGCTTATAAAGCTCGGAGCAGCCGGAGTCGGCAATTGAGGTGTCGCCTAAGCCGTTGATCTTGCCCATGGTGTAGTTACGCGGCAGGTAGCACTGGGCGCAACCTGGCTCAAACACGTTGCCGCCACCCCAGAAGTTGCGGAAGCGGGGCGGCGAGAAGAACTGCGGGTTACCACCGCCGCCGGTTGAGCACAAAAGACCGTGCTTGCCGGTCTTGTCGCGCATATCTACCATATGCTCGGCAACAATCTGGCAGGCCTCGTCCCAGCTGATGCGCTCCCAGTCATTGCCGGGCTTGGCGCCTACACGCTTGAGCGGGTATTTGTTGCGGTTGGGGTGGTAGAGCGCCTGAACACCCGCCAATCCCTTGGGGCACACACGGCCCTTGGACATGGGGTCAATGTCATCGCCCTTGATCTTAATCACGCGGCCGTTGCGAACTACGGCAATAACACCGCAGTTAGCAATACACGCACGGCATGATGTACGCACTTCTTGCACGTCGTCGTCTGCCCACGCCTTATCACTGGCGACAAAGCTATCGCCCAGCTCAACGCCTATGGCAGCTGCCGCGCCGGCAAGCGCTGCCGACTTGACAAACGAGCGACGTGACAATGCTTTTGCTGACATACATTCCTCCCTCTTTGTTCACAAACCAATACAACTTATAAAGAGCATGCCAACAACCAAGGCTTACGCGCCTATTTCCCGGCCGAGAAAATCCAGGCCTTCCGGAGTTGTTGCCCATGCACCTTTCCAAATGAGACCACCGGCCTTTTCGAGCCGGTCAACATAGTAATCAGGCGATAGTTTTTGGTGCGCGGTAACGTAATCAAGCACCAAACTATTGTCCTGCAAAAAGAGCTGCTTAATATCATCCAGGCTCCGGGGTTCCTCTGCACAAAACTCGAGAATGCGCAGGTATGTGCTCTTGCGATGCGGTTTCACCGCGAGCTGTGCCGCGAGGCGACGGACTGGGTTCAAAAGCTCGGTCACATACAAACCGGCCTCGGTTGTCTCAAGGCGCCAGTCCTCAATGAGGTCATCAATCTCGTCATCTGTCAAGCCCGCAAGGTCTGCGGACAGCACATCTTCTTCTAAAGCATTGAGTGCAATTTTCGCGAGGCCTCCCGCATGTACCAAAATAGCAATGCAGCTATATGGTGTTTGGAGAATATGCCCGTACACAACCTCGTCGAGTCCTGATATATAATTCTCGACATCACAGAACCTATGCGATGTGCGGCAAAACAGTAGTATCTTATAGAGAATTTCGCGAAGCTCTCCCTGAGTCCCTATGCAGGTCAGAATCTCATCAGCAGTCTGCTCAAAAGAAGATACCGGTTCTGCCCCTTCATCCTTGAGCGCTGTATCCCGTGCAGAAGCATCCTCAAACAGCTCATCCGCATATTGAGAAGTACCCTGTGCAAATGCGGCGAAATCGCGTGAAACCTCAAACTTGGGGAACTTGCGCGGGCGGCGGTATGCCGGCGCCGGGTTTGAGCCGGGTTGTCCCGGCATGCTCACATCGTTCATTTTCATAGCGGGTAACAATCTCCTTGATCCGTTGCTTGACACATACGTATTTAAGAGTGTGCACCGTCATCGCACAACGACCAAGGTTGAGTAAAACAGGGGAAAACAGCTAGACAAAATGCGACGTAAAAGCTATCGTTAATAATTGACTATACCATAAGAGGGAAAATGCGCTATTATGTTTATTCCTATTGGCCCTCTATCTGCTAACCTAAAACCGGACTCATATAAGATCTGTGTGCAAACCGGACAACATAATCAAAATGTGAACATACGGTGTAAGAGACAAGGCGTAAACACAAATGGCTCAGGTATCAATTGAGAAAGAACAATACAACAGTCAGACGGCGTCCAAAATGATGTTCAAACGCGAAGGTTTCTCGGCACAAGAAGTAGACGAAAAGGTTCCTTTTCTTGCGTTCATGGGGCTTGCCTGCTGGATGTTATGGAATACCATCGCCTTTAGCGGCTCTTTTTGGCTGCTCGATATCACCGACACCATCAGGGCAGAAAATGTTGTCACCGTTTCTACCATTGCTTCTGTTGTAACTATGATAGCGACCGGATTCTTTGAGAAACGCGTCGCCCGCTTCTTATCTCAACGCTGGTATACCATTGTTACAGGCTTATTGGGCGCTGTTGGAACCATGCTTATTATTATAACGCGCGAAGCAATTCTCCCATCGCGAACGCTGTTTTTATGGGGCTGCGCCATTGCGGGGGTTGGTTTGGGCGGACTTTTTATGCGGGCAGCGCCCATGCTCGGCGCTTTGCCCCCGAGGCGTTCTCTCACCGTGTTAATGATATGCCTGCTTGTTGATTCTCTGGGATATCTCTATCTGAACAACTGCCCCCGTGAAGCCGCAAACGTAGTATTTGGCCTGCTTCCGGTCATGAGCTCTTTGTTTTATCTCATTCACGCACATAACTCTGTCAAAGAAGAGCGTGCTTCTCAGCCGCTTGAAGGGTCTCCAAACAAGCTGGCTGTCTTTTTTGCCTCAGTTGTACTGTGCTCTGCGGCGCTTGAGCTCATTCGCGCATATATTGTTATTGGATTCCCGCCGTCAGTCAGTATGGACTGTACCGTTACCGCACGCCTGGCGCTTGTACCGGTTTTGCTCATCACTCTGCTTGCGCTGCTTTTCCAAAAAGAAGATGTAACCGCGCAAATCTATACGGCCATTGTCTCGATCCTTGTTGTTCTCCTCATTGTATTGGGCGCTTTCCCGTCAAAAAGCACTGCGATTGCGAGCGCTACTATTGCGTTATGCTCGTCTTTCCAGGTTGTGGTCTGGTCAATGCTCGCATATATTGCGTTCCAAGCTCAATCCGGCTCAATCAAACTCCTGGGGTATGGAGGCGGAGCGCTCTACCTTGGAACGCTTCTGAGCAGTCTTGTTGCGATGAATTACCAAAACTCCGGCATTGACGACGCCATCATGCGTGTAATAGTGGTGGTGCTGGGCATTCTTGTTTTGATTGATGTTATGTTTGTTTTTACCAGCAAGCGCATAAGCGAGCTGCTCTTACCCATTGATGAAGAGCTTTATCATGAAGAGGGCAGTAGTGAATCCCAAAATACCCCGGACACCGGCCTTGATGATAAAAAAGGCCGCTTTGTAAGAGCTTGCGAAGTTGTTGCAAATGCTAACGGTCTTTCTCCGCGCGAAACAGAAGTATTGATAGAACTTGCCCGCGGGTGGACAGCTCAAGAAATTGCCGAGAAAAAAGTGCTTTCAATCTACACGGTACGTGCCCATATTCGCTCAATTTATGCAAAGCTTGATGTGCACAGCGGCAAAGAACTCCGCGAGTATATTGGCGATCCGTCATATCTGTCAGAAAAATAATCATGCCGCACTCCCCTCACGGCAGCGCGGCATGTTTCCCACAATAGTGGCGCGGGATGCTCCCCCTCCCAGCAACACACCGCACTCCCCTCACGGCAGCGCGGCGCGTTTATCTTATGCTTTGTCTGTATTCAGAGCCTTGCTTTTGTAATCGCGCACCGCCTTGCAAATGCGCAACACTGAGTAGGCAACAACAATGATGCTATAAACCACCATTGCAACCTTGGCATCAGGAGTCTTGCCGGTAAGAGCCGAGCTTCCAACCGTCAAGAGAATGTGCACAAAAAGCAGTGCAACCATAACATACGCAAGACGCTGTATGTTTTTCCAGGTACGGTATGGCATTTTAAAGCGGAAGACCCTCAGGGAAAGAAGCGACAGCAACGCATAAAGCACTGTTAGCACAATCGCAATAATAAGCGAGACCGAGAGCGCCGAGTGCGAGTTGATAATCTGAGCAAAGCGCGGAAGATACGGCGGCAAAAATGCAATAACATGGCTTGCGCAGAATATAAATGAGAGTATAGAAAGCTCGGCACGTATAGGCTGCAGCTTACGGCGGATGGGAGATGACTCGTCAAACACTCCGCAAAACATAACCGCAGCCAATAAAAAGCTTGGTAAATAGCCCTTTTGCAAGGGGTCAATAATTACCTGCATACCGGGAATATACGTGCCCGAAAACCGGTATATCAAATGTGCTGCAACCAACGCCGTCGCAATAATATAAAACACCGCTGGATATTTCTTAAGCAAGCCTCCAAGAGGAAAAGCAACCAGCAGCGTTATGGCAAAACTAATGAGCGCGCTAAGAATGTCATTAATCATAAACTGTCCCGTTTCTTTGCTGAGAACCTCAAGTTGGACACAGATTCTATCCAAACGCACCAACAAGCACGTAGACCAGTTTCGACTAAATATCCCAACTCCCCTGATTAACCAACCTAGTCACTTCTTAACGACCCTCATGATCCAACGTAAACAGAAGGGTGTTGTCTCATTCTTCTCAATAAACCATGAATCAACAGAGGGCGAACGTTGTGCCGTCTTTATTTTGCGGCGATTCGTTCAAAGACAACGCATTCGCTTACATTGCCGCCGCCTTGGTAGGTACCTGACAAAATGAGCCAAATTCACCAGCCGAATAAAGATGCGGGATGGGATTACCACAGGGATCGAGAACCTCAGCTTTGGCGCTGCGCATAGGTCCACCGTCGGTATTGAGCATGGCGGGTACGCAAAGCTGGACATAGAACGGAGTCTTAACTATTTTGTTCAAGGTCACTGCAGGACGGTAAAATGCCAAGTCAACACCGCGGTCGCAGAACTCATTCCATTGGTCTACCGTTGCGGTGAGCTCGTTTACCGGAACCTCAATAAGGGCAGCAAGCTCCTCTATTGAATCAGCCGTAAGTGCAAATCCATCTGCTACCGGGTCTTATGTTAACTCGGGAGAAATTGCACCTGCATCGTATGCATCCTGGTCGAAAATAAACCATGCTTTCTTTGGCATGGGGAGATGGGTCCATTCTCCGCCAAATTGCTGGTATCCGTGGCGGCTTCCTACCATGAGTGATTGGTCTGAATAAAGCTCATACGGCTCGACTTTGCACTGTCCGCAGTTGCCCATAACCGTATCGCAATCCGTATGGGTTTCGAGGAAAATCATGCATCTTTATCGCATATTCCAAAAGCGCTCGACTCGGGCGTAATTGTGTATTCTTGTCACCCGTTGCGGGGGAACATGACATAAATCGATTAATTCTGAGACCGCCAAGCCTACTCAGGTGCAAGTTATTACGGGCGCTAGCATGATCAATTCTCATAAGATTTCAAATACCTGGGCTTTTGCCGAGAAGACCCTCGATTCTCGTCTGTCCTCATGCTAGCACCCGTAATAACTTGCACTTGAGCAGGATTTGCGGACTCAGAATTGGAGACGCAAGACAACGGGGAACGGTAAAAATGAAACAACAAGGACGGAGGGTATTGTCTCATGCGTTGCCCAGCTGAAGAGGCTCTTAGCTCCTATTGACTCTTCGCCCTTGTTGCTTCACATTAGCTCAACGCCGCGTTTCTCGCAGAACTTTTGGCAGGCAAACAATATTGCATCAAAATCTTCTTCTATCACATTCCAAATAATTCTCTTTATCTATCTCACCGTACGCGTTCACCAGTCTGTTGCGTACGCCGGCCACAGCATGCTGCTCAAAACCACACTCAGACGAAGTTTTGGCGGATACATGCACCAATTCCTCGGTAACTCTGAATACGCGGTTACATATGCCTTCAGCAAGAAGCTCTTCCAAGGCGCCTTGCGGGTTTATAAACCGTTCTTTGTTATATAATATCTGGGCCATTTGGTCTTTGGTCTGAGTTATGGCATCGTAGATTTCTTAGATGCTTGCGTAATCATCCCTTTTGGCTGTCATACACTAACACCTTCTCTTGTTCGATTGCATTCTTCAAAGCAGGGTTCTTGGGAATCTCCCGTATGCTCTCAAATTTGACTGCTGCACGTGGGTTGTTATTGTATAATGCTGCACGATATCTCGGGGTTTTATGGAGGCAGTGGGTATGAAAAGGGTGTCCTGTTTTATAATTTCGTTTGTGCTTATGGTTTGTGTTGCTGCTTCTTGTTTCGCTCAGGAAACCCAGCCTCCGCAGGACCAAGAAAACACAGACCGGAGTTCCGTGATTGGAATTGCCTGGCGCTCAGATACAGGTTGGCGGAGCGGCCACATATGGCTCAAAATAATATTCTCAACAACGGGATTAATCTCAAAATACTTAAGAGCATTCTCGTGTGCATAGACAGGGTGCTGCGTCGCATGATACGGCCTTGATGTAGTGCGGTCATGCCAGTCATACAGATAAAAATCATGCAAAAATGCACCGGTTACAAGGTCCTGTATGTTCACATGAAGCCTCAGCCTGCGTGCAAGCTCAAAGCATACATAAGCCACATGCATACAATGGTCATAAGGTGGTTGTTGTGCCGTGCTGTATATAGCAATTCATTTGCTGGGCTGCAGGATGCTGCGCATACGGAGCAATAATCTCTAAAAAAGCAGGATCTACACCCGTATAAGCATCCGGAACGTAAACTGATGTAACAGTAATCTCAGCCAAAACAAATCCTCTCACAAACATACCAACAAACTGCAAGTTATATATCATTGCAAAACCGTTTGTAGGTTCTGAGGATGGCGTCAAAAACACATTCTTGAATTCTGCTCCCATACAGAGCTCCACTATCCATGAAGCATCCCCTTTAACAATACAGAGATCAAAGTCTATAACGCACCACTTCCGGATTTGATATGCACGCCTGTAGAATCTTGCGTCTTAGCCGTATTAATGTCGCAAATAACCCTTTATAGTATGTACAGGCCTTCTCTGCAAAGCGATGAAGGCTCAGACAAGCGTCGGGTTTTACGCATGTCTTATATTCCGTAGAGCGTGCCTTATGGTGGTACGCTGCCAAAGAAGGGGGAGGACATATGAGTATTACACTGAACAGGCGCGATTTTCTTAATGCAACTGCCGGTGCCATTGGCGCTGCGGCACTTGCCGCGGGCGGTGCAAGCTTCGCAATGGCTGACGAAGCTCCGGCAGCAGCAGCTACCTGGAGCTGGGAGCTTCCTGCCGAGCCCATTGATGATTCGGAGATTGTCGAGACAATCGAGACTGAAGTCCTCGTAGTAGGCATGGGCATCGCAGGTGTCTCGGCAGCATTTATGGCTACACAGGAAGGCGCTCAGGTAACCATTCTCGAGAAGACCCCAACATTCCAGTGCCGTTCATCACACATTGGTGCCATCAATTCCCAGATTCAGAAAGAGCTTGGTTTTGAGTTTGATCCCGCACAGGTTTGCGGAGACCTTACACGCTTCCAGGGCGGATACGTACAGCAGAGGCTTATTCGTATGTATCTTGATAACTCCGCCTGGGCGGTTGACTATGCATGCGAACTTGGCCGTGAAGCCGGCTATGAGCCCCAGCTCTTACAGCGCGGTCCTGAGGCCATTACCACCAATAACCCTGACTATCGCGAGTATAACACCATCCATGTTCCTGCCGAGAGCAACACAAACCTCATTAATATCATGCTCGAGAAATCGCCGAGCCTTGATATTCACTATGAGACCCCGGCAGTTCAGCTCATTGTTGAAGACGGCAAGTGCCTTGGCGCAATTGCCCAGAACGCTGATGGTGAGTACATTAAGGTGCTCGCCAGCAAGGGTGTTGTCATGGCAACCGGCGACTATGCCGGCAACCCCGAGATGATGAAGGCTTGGGCACACATTGGTAACTACAACACCGGCGTTCTTTACGGACCTTCAGGCGGCAACATGGGTGACGGTCATCGTATGATGATCCAGGCAGGCTGTGGCATGCAAAAGAGCCCGCACGCCCCCATGGTTCACTGCCTCATGGGCGCCAACATGAGCCCCAACCCCTGGCTGCGCGTAAACAAATACGGCCAGCGTTATGAGAACGAGGACTGCCCCAATGCCCAGGTAAGCTATGGTTCCTTTATGCAGCCCGGCGGCAAGGCCTGGTGCATTTGGGACGGCGAGTGGTTTGATAAGGTCAGAAAGCAGAACTTTGGCTTTGGCCGCAATGTCCCGGCCGAGGATGGCGAAGAAGCATACGCCGCTACCATGGAAAGCAACATTGAGCGTGGCCTTACCCTCAAGGCTGATACTCTTGAAGAGCTTGCCGAGCTTATGGAAGTCCCGGTAGAGAAGTTCCTGGCGACCGTCGAGCGCTATAACGAGATGTGCGCAGCTGGCGTTGACGTTGACTTTGGCAAGCTGCCCTGTAACCTCAGCTCCGTTGATACCCCGCCTTTCTATGCATCAAAGATTGTTGGCCCGCTCCTGGTTATGCTCGGCGGCGCTGATGTTGACGAGCACCTGCGCGTCCTTGACACTGAGGGCAACGTCATTGAGAATCTCTATGCAATTGGTAACTGCTCGGGTAACTACTACTCGGTTGACTACCCGGCAATCATTGGCGGCATGAGCCATGGCCGTTGCCTCACCACCGGCTATTTGCTTGGCGCCGCTCTCGCCAAGGGCGAAATCGTATAAAAGCCTGACACCATAAATCATAAAAGACCGCCGGCAGCCAAGTTTGCTGGCGGTCTTTTTATGCCAAAAGCTGGTTCCGTTGACACATCTAAAACTGTCAAAAATACGCCCCTTATTGCCGGACCAAAAGACCAAAAACAGTCAGTAAACCACGTCTAACCTGGTATGATTTTCACGTATCATCCTCCATAAATTCTTGACATCTACTGAGATGCGGTTAATATTCAGTTTGCGGATGCTCGGTTTTGCACATGGAGTAGCATCATAAACAATAAGTTTCGATTAGTTAGGAGATGCGTATGTCCATAAAGAAATTGGGGATTATAGCTGCCGTAGTTTTATGTATGGGCGCGCTGGCCTGCTTCGCTGTCGCGACCGAGCCTAAAGCCTCTGATACCGAGGCTGAGGCTGAGGCCGTAGTTCAGCTGGCTGACCCTGCTATGGACGAATTTGCGGAGCTCTATCCCAACCAGTACCAGTCCTGGACTGCTTCGTACATCATGACTTTTGGCAGCACCGCCTTTGGTGCGGACTTTAGCCATGCCGCTCTTATGAGCAAGATTCCCGCGTTCTGCGCCGGAACCGGCAAGTCCTTTACCAGCTCCTGCTTAAGCTGCAAGAGCACCACATTCAACACCGTTTATGCCGATAAGGGCATCAAAGCTTATAATCAGCCTATAGAGGACATCGAGGCCGAGTACACAATTGAGTACTTCACCTGCGAAGCCTGTCATGCCGATAATGACTTTGAGACCTTGGCTCCTAACATGGTAACCTTCACCACGCTCGCGGGCGACGCCGTCGCAGATATTGACGTTAACACCTTGATCTGCGCACAGTGCCATAACTCCGTGGGTAAGTATGTCTACGGTCTCAATGAGAATCTCACTCTTGAGAACGCTAACCCCTACCGCTACGGCATTAGCTATGACGGCGTTTATAAGGCCTACCTGGAAGACGGCCAGATTCCTATTGACGCCGCCACAGGTGCTGCAGTTCTTACCGTTGCTTACACTGATTTTGATACGTACTATGGCTCCAACCACTATAACCTTGGTCTGACCTGCGTTGACTGCCATATGCCTCAGGCTACCGCCGAGGACGGCACAGTCTACACCAACCATAATGCGAGCTCCTCGCCTCTCGAGAACGAGGATGCTCTCGCACGTTGCCTCACCTGCCACAAGGCACAGGGCGTTGAGAGCGCCGAGGCTATGGTAGAGTTCTACAACAAGGCTGAAGCTGAATTCGCAGCCATTATGGCTGATGAAACCGCTGCAATCGCAAGCCTCAAGGCTGCCCTGGTTGAAGCAACCGAGAAGGGCGCCACCGGCGAAGGCATTGACCTCGCCCGTGATTGCTATTCTAAGGCATTCTTCTACAACATCTATTGCACCAGCTATAACCATGGTTCTGACCTGCGCATCGCCCATGATCCCACCGGTCTGCCCAAGCTGGCACAAGAAATCATCGATCTTTGCGAGCAGGGCCTCAATGCCCTCAAATAGCGCCACCGTACGCTAGCCGAACATCCCATCAAAAAGGGCCGGTCACATAAGACCGGCCCTTTTTTATTTCTCCTATGCAAGTTATGACGGATACGAGCATGATCAATTGTTTAATATTTTCAAATACCAGGCCTTTTGTCAAGAAACTCTTTGTTTCTCAGCTCCGCTCATGCTAGTACCCATCATAACTTGCATTAATCTGACGCAATTTTGGCTAGGTTTTAAAACAACCGATAAAATCAGCTGCAATGGACTCGATATTAACCCAACAAAAGGAGAAGCCTATTTTTAGGTTTTTGTCTTCTCCTTTATATTCTTATCAAAAGAATCACCCATTCAATCCGCAGATAGCATTGCTGAGTTATATAATTATTACACCGACAATTGAAAGCGAACTGGTGCTTTAGAACTGTTTGAGTAGATTTTATAAGGAGTATCTGATGGATATTGAAAAATATACTACGAACTCATTGACAGTAGGAGCAATCCTCGGACTTATCGCAAGTGGAGGTATCGCGATTCCTGAAATTCAGCGCCCGTTTGTCTGGAAAAAGACTCAGGTAAGAGATTTATTAGACTCTCTTTATAAAGGATATCCTACAGGATATCTTATTGTTTGGAAAAACCCTAATGTTCGTTTGAAAGATGGCAGTATATCTTCTGGTAAAAGAATTCTTATTGACGGGCAACAACGAGTAACTGCCCTTATGACCGCAATATCAGGCATACCTGTTACAAACAGTGATTATAAGAAAGATCGTATAAAAATCGCATTCGACCCGTTTCAAGCTTTTTCTGAAGACCAAGATGCCGAGATTTTTGCAGTTCAGGATTCGAGTCACCTCAAGAGTAAGCGCTGGATTCCTGATGTAGCAGAAGTATTCCGAAATGATTTTCCCGAATATTCGTTTATTACAAACTACTGTATTGACAATCCAGATATGCAACCAGAGAAACTGGGAAAGATTATAACGAGGCTCCGTTCTATTGGAAACCGTATGATTGGTGTCATAGAGCTGTCAGATGAATTAAACATCGATATCGTGACTGATGTGTTCATACGCATTAATTCCAAAGGAACTGCGTTAAGCCAAGGCGACTTTGTCATGTCAAAAATTGCGGCAGACGAAAGCTATGGCGGAAATAATCTTCGCAAAGCGATTGATTATTTCGCTCATTTGGCAAAAGTACCATCATTCTATGAGCAAATTAAAGATGACGATATTGAGTTTGTAGAAACAGAATACTTCAGCAAAATTGCGTGGCTAAAGAACGAAATTGAAGATGTATACGACCCTGATTATGACGATGTTCTTCGCGTTGCTTTTATGCACAGGTATCCGCGTGCTAAACTCTCTGATTTAGTGAGCTTACTCTCAGGTCGAGATTTCGAAACCAGAGAGTATAAGGAAGAAATAATTTCGGAAACCTATACAAAGTTAAAAGATGGTGTCATGAACGTTTTTAGTGAGTATAACTTCAAACAGTTTATGATTGCCATCCGTAGTGCCGGCTTCATATCAAAGAAACTGGTTAATTCCCAAATGGCATTAGATTTTGCCTATACTCTTTACCTTATTTTGACACAAAGCCACGAAGTATCGACAGGCGAGGTGAAACGTTTAGTTCAGAAGTGGTATGTCTTCTCTGTCTTAACGGGACGATACAGTAGCTCTCCTGAATCGGCATTTGCACGTGATATTCGTCTCATAAACGAACAGGGTGTGGTTGCGACCTTGAAGGATATTGAAGCTGCGACTCTCTCTGACACGTTCTGGAATATCGCTGTGGTTCAGAATCTCATGGTAACTTCAACAAACAACCCAACGTATTTGGTTTACCTTGCGGCTCAGGTAATGATGAATGATGTCTCTCTCTTATCAAACAATGTCCTTGTAAGGGAGCTGATCGATGGTGGTGATGTTCATCATATCTTCCCTAAAGAATATCTGAAGGCAAACGGACATGAGAAGTCTTCATATAATCAGGAGGGTAACTATGCTTTTCTGGATACACAGGTAAACAAAACCATTGGCAAGAAAGCACCTAATGTATATTTTAACGAAGCAAAAGAACAATGTGAAACCGGAGTAATCACAATAGGGTCTATTACAGATTATGATCAGCTAATGGCAAATCTTAAAACGAACTGTATTCCTGACAATGTTTTTGAAATGGATCATACCTATTACACAGAATTCCTGGAAAAACGTCGTACATTAATGGCCACAAAGATTCGCAAATACTATGAATCGTTATAGCGATGTCAAGATGCTTGTTAATAGGTGAAATGTTGTTGCTTAATAAAGCATTTTTAAAAGCAATGCCTTAAAAAATACTAAATATTGAATTCTTCCACCTTGATTCCCAACTTCAGTGAAACAGTTCAAGACTTATCGATTCATGTTTTGTTGAGTTTGAGAGCTTCCAACAAAGCGTGGGAGTATGTTCCAAGACACGTTGAAACATCTATTCTGCCATTTCCACGAAGAATCATTTGATATTAAATGGCATTATCCTCGCCGATGTACCTTGAGCCTGCTTACTAAAACATATCTCCCAGAAGTCCGGAGAATTATCTTTGTCTTCTTCTGTTGACATATTTCCCAGCCCCATAATCTAAACAAATTCTAACAGCATCATATCAAAATACCAGTCAAAACGATGCTGCGCCAAAACCAATGGGGGTTCTTACTGCTATTGGTACAGGTCTAATTACCAGTCAAAACGATGCTGCGCCAAAACGGGGGAATGATTTTTATGATCACACTATATGTCTAATTACCAGTCAAAACGATGCTGCGCCAAAACAGACATTTGACAGAGTTTTCAACATAACGGGTCTAATTACCAGTCAAAACGATGCTGCGCCAAAACTTACCTGCGTTATAATCCATCGTTTTATAAGTCTAATTACCAGTCAAAACGATGCTGCGCCAAAACAATCGATATCTGGTGTATGCCTTCCCGC
>JAFWFL010000112.1 GCA_017515595.1 Coriobacteriales bacterium | reverse complement strand
TAACCGCGCTACTACCATTGACATGGCTTCGCGCGCGGCGCGGCAGGTGCGCATTCCCTTTGCCGTGGGCGGAGGTTTTCGCGATGTTATGAGTCTGCGCACTATGATTGCTGCCGGAGCAGATAAATGCTCGGTTAACTCAGCTGCAGTTAAAGACCCCAGTTTGATTACCCGCGCGGCCGCAGCTTTTGGCAGCCAGGCTGTGGTTGTCGCCATTGACGCCAAGCACAGAGGGCCGGGCGACAAGTGGGAGGTTTTTGTGGCAGGCGGCCGTACGCCTACCGGCTATGACGCGCTTGAATGGGCTGTTGAAGCCGCACGCAGGGGAGCGGGCGAGATACTCCTCACGAGTATGGACCGCGACGGTACACAGGATGGTTTTGACCTGGCCCTGACACGTGCCGTGGCGCGCGCCGTGCCTATCCCCGTAATAGCCTCGGGCGGTGTTGGAAAGCTTGAGCACTTTGCTGAGGGAATTATTGAGGGAGAGGCAGACGCCGTTCTCGCCGCGAGCGTGTTCCATTTTGGTACTTATACCATTAAGCAGGTAAAAGATTATCTTGCGGGCGAAGGAATTCCCGTACGCCCCATGTTTGAGGAGTAGGTTATGCCTGAACCGGTTGAGATTGTTACCCTTCCTGATGACGTGCGCCAAGATGAAAGCGGAGAAACGCTTGCAGCCTATTTGAACATCAAATTTGATGCTCAGGGGCTGGTACCTGCGATTGTTCAACAGTTTGACTCGGGCGAGGTCCTTATGATGGCCTGGATGAATGCACAATCACTCGCACTGACTCTCAAGACCGGTACTACGTGGTTTTGGTCGCGTTCACGCCAAGAGCTTTGGAACAAAGGGGCAACCAGCGGTAATATTCAACAGGTCAAAAGTATTCGCTATGACTGCGATGCCGATACCCTGCTGATTCTGGCAGATTCACCGGGCCCCGCATGTCATACGGGACATCGCTCCTGTTTTTACCGAGCGGTTCAATAATGTTACGCGCAAAACCGCATGATATGACAGCAGGTTTTACATGGACCTTTTAGCATTTTTCACCAGCGGACTTGAGCCCTGGGCTTTACTCATAGTATGCCCTCTCCTCTTTTTGGCAGGATTAATAGACGCCATTGGCGGCGGAGGCGGACTAATATCGGTTCCCGCATATATGTTCACGGGATTGCCGGTATACCAGGTTTTGGGTACCAATAAGCTCTCCTCATGCATGGGTACCAGTGTTTCAACGGCTAAGTATATTCGTAATGGGTATGTGGTGTGGGCATACGCGATACCCTGTGTGGTAACCGCATTCGCAGGGTCAACCCTCGGCGCCAGCCTGACTCTTATGACAGATGAACGCGTCCTTTTGTATTTTATGCTGATCGCGTTGCCTGTTATCGCATTTTATGTACTCAAGAGTAAGAATCTCGGTCAGGGCAGGGTACCGTTCTCAAGAAAACGCACGGCTATAACTGCTGCGGCCATTGCTTTTGTGTGTGGTGTGTATGACGGTTTTTATGGACCGGGCGCCGGTACGTTTATGATTCTTTTGCTCGACGGCGTAGCGCACCTTGACATATATAAGAGTGCCGGTATTGCCAAGGTAATCAATTTGACCACAAATATTGGGGCATTGGTGACCTTTTTACGTAACGGATGTGTGCTTATAGGCCTGGGACTTTTGGGCGGCGTCTTTAACATCGCAGGCAGCTACATAGGCGCAAACCTCTTCAAAGACAAAGGCGCCGCTATTGTAAGGCCTGTTATCCTCATAGTTCTTGCGGTATTCGCCGTACGCCTCATCCTCCAGCTCACCGGCGTCTTATAAGAGCCAGAGTTTGAGGATCCAGAGGATGAGAAGGTGGAGCGGGTAAAAGAGGTAGAAGAGGTACTTCATGCCTGCGCCGCGTTTGCCGTTATAGAAGAGCAAAAGCACGAGCGCCATATTTGCCCAAATCTGCACTGATCCTGGATGCTGGGTACAATACCACCAGGTAGAAAGCGATCCCATAACACACTGCGCAAGGCGCCAGCGTCGTGCAAGATAAAAACCGCCAATAAGCATGATGCCGTACTCATGATAGCTCACGTCGAGCATTTTATCGCTTGAGAGCCACATGGCAATGAGCAAAAATCCTACTGTTACGAGGCTGCACAGCCACTCGGGCGTTGCGAGCGCCAGCTGGTTTTGGGGGTCGCGCTTGCGGTTGGCAAGATAGTTGATAAACCGGGGAATTTGTTTGCAGAGTTCCTCGGCAAGCCAAATGGCGCAAAAGCCCAAAAGAAGCGTAAAGATGACGTTGAGCTGGCTCGTATAGAAGCCGGTAAGCTGCCGCATGAACACATCAAAACCGCGGGTGAGCGTAAGCGTCTTGCTATGGAGCGCAAGGTCATAAGGTATCTCCGAGACAACCGCAAACAAGAAGAGCCTGAGCGCATATTTTGGCCTGCTGCGTGTATACACCAGGCCCTCGGTAAGCACAAAGCAAAAGATGGGGAACGTAATGCGGCCAATGATGCGCATTACGTCGTATACCTGCTTGTACATGGCGGCATTGGGGTCGCCGTGGCGTGAGGCATCAAGATAGATAGCCCAAACAAATATTGCTGCTGTATGGTCTATGAGCATGCAAATGAGAGCTATCCATTTTAATACCGTGGCATCAAGAAACTGCCACGGGTAGTGGGTTTTCTCGGGTTTTGTCGCCTGGGCAGGTGCCGGGCTTGATTCTTGAGAAAGTGCTGAGGAGGCCATGCAGATACTCCAAGATTCGCAGTTTGAGATGCACAAGCAAGCGCAGAGGTGTTATGCTAAACAAAGCATGCTTGAGCACCTGTGTAAGATAAAGGAGTTAATATGCTAACAGCCGCCAACCGTTTTGACGCCGAACAAACAAATTTCTCTCCGGACAAACACACATGCCACAAATTATCGTATATGTTTGCGGCATTTATCTGTGTAATCGCTTTGTTCTTCTTAGCATTGCAGCCGGTATTTGCTTCAGAGACAAGCCCTGTTTCCGGTGATTCAACGGTCGAAGACGCTGTTGTACAAAAGCGCATCCAATCCTGCGGTTTGGAGTTTGCCGTACCGCAGACTGCCAATGTAGTTGCCCTGGCATATGACTATGCTGTCTGGAGAATCTCCTATGATGACGAGAATATGCTGCAAATAGGCTCTTTTGTGTATGAATCAGGCACAGAAGACGAGGATGTCAAAGACTTTACCCTCAGTATGCTCGATCTTCTTGCTTCGACTGCCGAGAAACCCCGCATAGACCGGGGTGACTGGATGGAGTACGGCGATGTTATGGCCTATGCCTGCGGGTATACTACAAAGTATAAAATGACCATGCTCGTCGTAGTTCCCGTTGATGACAATCACGTCTCGGTACTTCTGTTCTCGTTTGGCGGAACCCAGTCTTCTCTCGCGGTTCAGGATATAGCCGGTATGCTCAACTCTCTCGCTTTAGCCCCGGACGGTGTGCCCACCCGCGAGCTGCGCGGGCCTCTCGCTTACTACCATATACTTGATCTTATGGCGCTGACCTCTGCCCAGATAGTCGATGTCCTTGAGGAGGGCGCTTCAACCATAGAGCCGCTCAAATATGTTGAGAGCGATGAGTTTTGCGGTTGGGTAGGCGAGGACGGAGGTCCTTTAGGTGCAAAAGGCGGCTGCACGGTGGTACTGTATACCCGTGGCAATGCAAAGGTCCAGATAAGTGATGCCGGGACCCCGGTAGCGCTTACACCTGAGACCGCTTCGACCATTGATCCGATAGCAAGCCGCGAAGATGCACTTGCCGGTACCGAACTGAGCGGCATCGAGATAACCTGGTATGCCGTCCCCGCTGTTGAATGGGACGAAGCCCCTGATCTGGTTGCTGCGGTAACACGTGCCAGCCGTCTTACCTGAACGTTGTTCTATGAGGGCTATACCAGCAACTGGAACGAGAACGGCTCTTATGTTTGGACCCGCATCGCCGCCTGTTCTCCCACCGGAGAAGACGCTTACTGGATGCTTACCATTGATGCTCCGTACGGCTCCTCGAGTACCTGCACCGTCACCCTCAGCATAGACCTCATGCAAAACGGCCACGGCGGCGGATTTACCTCATTCGAAGATCTCATTAACACTGTCTTTGAGTTATAAACCTTAAAGTTTAGGCGGGGTTCACTTCACAAACACTTTGTTTCGCGCTATGATACGCACCAACGCGTCGCATAGGTGTGTCGCGTGTCCTGTTCATCACATATTAAAGGAGATGTACATGAGCAACATTACCCGTCGTCAGCTTTTGAAGGATGCCGCTTTGGGAAGCGCTGCAGTAGCAGCTCTCGGTGGCGCATCATTTGCTATGGCTGATGAAGCCCCCGCAGCCGGTAAGCATTCTTGGGAAGTAAAGCCCGAGCCCATTACCGACATTGCTGAGGAAATCGACACTGAAGTTCTCATCATCGGTGGCGGCTACTCTGGTGCTGCCTGCGCTTGCAACGGTGTTGTGTTCTGTTCTTATGTTATCATGTTTGATATGGAGTAACATATGTACTTCTAGTTTGTTGTTTG